>CADBTF010000001.1 GCA_902797485.1 uncultured Ruminococcus sp.
CCTCTATGCCGTGCTCACCCACGATATATCTCAACGGGTAGGTCAGATGCCCCAGCACATCAAAATCAGCGCTGATGCTCATTTCAAGCAGCTCCTTGCAGTAGTCCTCCAAAAGCCTCCTGATCTCGTTTAAGCTCATGGCTTTGTAATCTATCCAGCAAAAATCCGGCTTGCCGGAATTCATGTGCAGTGAACCTATTACAAAATCAAGCTCGCTGTGTGCGGTGATCTCAGCGGCGGCTTTTTCAAATTGAAGCGGCTGGCCCAGCTCAACTCCGCACAAAAGCTTCGGAAAGCGCTCCTTCAGTTCAGCAGCCTCTTTTATACTGGCTGACGCATATTCTCCTGCTCCGAACATCATGCTGTCCTGCTGCTGATAGCCGGGATAATCAAACTCCCCTGCCTTGTACCAGAAATTGCAGTCGCAGTGGTCGGTAACGGCAATATATCCCAATCCAAGCTCGTCAGCCCGGGTGACCATTTCAGCAATAGATGTATTTCTGTCCGCATCAGGCGAATAAGAGGAATGTGTGTGCATATCGCAAAGCATAAGGCTGCTCCTTCTATGTGACTATTTTTCAGATAAGAACCTTTTCCTGAACCACTGGCCGGTCGGCTTCAATTCCTCGTCTGCCCAGCCGGAGAGCTTATTGCAGCCGTCAGCTATGATGCTGCTGTTCTCTCTCGAAGCAGACAAGCTCCATACCATGTAGCTCAGGTCATACTTATCAACAATGTTGAACCATTCTCTTGCACTGACAAGGTCAATGTCACCGTGGCCTGAGGCCTCAGTGATGCTGCACTCGCTGATGAACACGGGCAGCCCGGCTTCAAGGCACTTTTTAAGCCTTGATCTCAGATTTTCAAAATGAGTGGCTGCATAAAAATGGAAGCTATACATTATGTTATCAAAAGACAAGGGCGCTTCAAGGGCCTCGTCGCAATGCTGTGACCATTCGGTGGTGCCGACTAAGATCACAGCTCTCGGTGCATTTTCTCTGATGACGGGGATGACCCTCCCGGCGTATTCCCGGATCTCCTCCCAGCCGCAGCTGCCGTTAGGCTCGTTGCATATCTCGTATATTATATTCGGGCAGTCTCCGTAATATTCCGTGATCTCCCGGAAAAACCTTTCGGCCTCGTCAGCGTAGATCAGCGGGCTGAATTCGCCTAAAACGTGCCAGTCCACAATGACATATATTCCCAGCTCTATGGCAAGGTCAATGCCCTTTTTCATAAGGCTGAACAGATATTTCTTGTCACCGTCGGTGCAGTAGCCGTGAAATTCGTGGGTATACATGGCAAGCCTGACAGCATTGGTGTGCCACTCGTCCCGAAGATATTTAAAGGTGTCAAAGCAGACATACTCCGGCCTCCATGCCAAACCGTGAGTAGACATACCGAACAGCCTGCAGCCGCTGCCGTTCTCACCGACCAGCCGTCCGCCCTCAACTCTTAAAAAACCGTATTTATCTACAGGCCGCATAAATACACCTTCTTCAAGCATAAAAGCTATTTCATCATCTGGCAGGCAGCCACCGCCAGCCTGTCGCATCTCTCGTTTTCGGGGTGCCCGGCATGGCCCTTGACCCAGTTGAAGCTCACCTGATGTATCTCCATGAGCGCAAGCAGACGCTCCCAAAGATCAGGATTAAGAGCAGGCTTTTTATCCGGCTTGACCCAATTGTTTTTCTGCCATTTTTTGGCCCAGCCTTTGGTCACTGCGTCTATGATATATTTTGAGTCGCTGTAGAGGGTGACCCTGCAGGGCTCTTTAAGAGCCTCAAGGCCTTTGATTACGGCTGTCAGCTCCATTCTGTTGTTGGTGGTGCTTTTCTCCCCGCCGGAGAGTTCCTTTTCGTGAACGCCGAACCGCAGGATAGTCCCCCACCCTCCTGGGCCGGGGTTACCTGAACAGGCGCCGTCGGAAAACATCAATACTTCTTTCATCAGTTACCTCTGACTATAGTTTATTTGTTGTATATCAATATTTATCATCTATGAAGACAGCAATACCCGACTGTAGGTTAGCCGGGTAAAGAGCCGTATTATAACGCAGCAAACTGATCGGCGCCGACACCGCAGATCGGACAGACAAAGCCCTCCGGCAGGCTGCCCTCATACACATATCCGCAGACTGAGCAGACCCATTTTTCCGGGCCGGCGTTCTCCTGCTTATCCTTGGCAGCGCCGTCATCTATGCGGGAGAAATCAGCTGCGCCGTGCTTGCAGAGGGGGCAGATAAAATCATCAGGCAGATGCCCCTCATAAATATACCCGCAGATATTGCAGATCCAGCGTTCGCCGCTTGCCTCCGAAGGCTTGGCCTCCGGCCTGGGCTTGACGTTTTTGTGGTAGTAGGCATAGGTCATAGCCGGCTTATCAGAGAGCTTTTCCGCAGCGGTGAGGTCGGCAATGAACAAATAATGTGTGCCAAGGTCTATAGTCTCGACCACCTTGCCGGAAACGTAGGCGCAGCAGTTATCAGGCAGATAGGGAATACCGTTCTCTGCCAGCTTATAATTCACGCCGGCGAATTTATCGGTATCCCGCCCGCTGACAAAGCCGAAGCTCCTGAACACAGAGAAATCTGCGCTTTCGTCAAGGACAGACACATTAAAGCTGCCGGTATTCTTTATCATTTCGCAGGTGTAGTTTGCCTTATTCACAGTGACAGAGACCCGCACCGGCGTGCTTGTTACCTGAGCCAGAGTGTTGATGATGCAGCCGTTGAGCTTGCCGTTATCAGCAGCCGTCAGAACGTAAAGGCCGTAGGAAATATTATTCAGTGCAGAAATATCCATAAGAAACGCCTCCTGTAAAACGAGTTAAAAGATCAGTTCTTCTCGATAAGGAAATACTCTCCCTCTGTGTTATTGGTATAGCTCTTGATGACCCACCCCTGAGAAACAAGCGAGTTCAGCAGCTGTATTCTGGAAAACCGGTTGAAGCTCGGTGCTGTGGTGACACTGTTTCTGGAAACATAAAACTTTTTTTGCATAAAGCTCCCTCCTTATGATTTGATGATAACATTATAACATATAACTGTCCAAAAATCAAGACTTTCAGAGAACTTTTTTGAAATTTTGTAAAAAAGTTTTGACATTATTTAGCTTTAATGTTATAATATAATATAATAAATCAGATGTTCACTGGAGGAAATTATGGCTAAGCCAAAGTTAGTATATGTATGTTCGCAGTGCGGCTTTGAATCCACAAAATGGAACGGCCGCTGCCCCAACTGCGGCGAATGGAACACCCTCGAAGAAGGCGCTCCGGCAGCTTCCGCATACTCCGGGGGCAAAGCCAGACAGCGCACTGCCAGAGACTTATCCTCTGCTATAGTGGGGCTGCGGGGCATCGACTCAGATCATGACGAGGTGAGGTATTCCACCGGCCTGAGCGAGCTGGACAGAGTTCTCGGAGGCGGGCTTGTCAAGGGGAGCTTAGTGCTTCTGGGCGGTGAGCCGGGTATCGGAAAATCCACCATGCTTTTGCAGATCTGCGAATTTCTCGGAGAAGACCACACCATTCTCTATGTCTCCGGTGAGGAAAGCGCCCGGCAGATAAAGCTGCGGGCAAACAGACTCGGTGTCAGGTCAGAGAATCTTTACCTGCTGGCTGAGAACGACTGCGAAGCTATCTGTGATGTGGTGGTAAAGGAAAAGCCGGAAATAGTTATCATCGACTCGATACAGACCATGAGCATTCAGGGGCTCTCCTCTGCCTGCGGCTCTGTGGCGCAGGTGAGGGAATGCACCAACCTGTTTATGAGGACCGCCAAAAGTGAGGAGATACCCTTCTTTATCGTAGGGCACGTTAATAAAGACGGAGCTATTGCCGGCCCGAAGGTCATGGAGCACATAGTTGATGCAGTGCTTTATTTTGAGGGCCAGCGAAATCTTTCCTACAGGATACTGCGGGCGGTCAAGAACCGTTTCGGCTCCACCAATGAGATCGGCGTGTTTGAGATGCGTGACAGGGGGCTGGCTCAGGTGGAGAACCCCTCTCAGCTTTTGCTTGCGGGGAGACCCACTGATGTTTCCGGCTGCTGTGTTGCCTGTGTCATGGAGGGCAGCCGCCCGATATTGGCAGAGGTGCAGGCGCTGGTTTCCAAAAGCGGCTTTTCCTCTCCAAGGCGCACTGCCGACGGCTTTGATTATAACCGCCTTTACCTGATAATCGCTGTGCTTGAAAAACGGCTTGGCTTCTGGTTCGGCGGGCTGGACGTGTATCTGAATGTAGTCGGCGGAATGAAGCTTGACGAGCCTGCTGCCGATCTTTCCATAGCGCTTGCGCTGTATTCGTCTTTAAGAGATAAGGTAGTAAATGAGAAGACCATAGCCTTCGGGGAGATCGGCCTCGGCGGGGAGCTTCGGGCTATCAGCTACACTGAGCAGAGAGTAAAGGAAGCAGAGCGGCTGGGCTTTGAAAAGTGCATACTCCCCGCTCAGTCATTAAAGTCCATAGACAGCAGCAGATTCAATATCAGGCTTATCGGTGCAAGGAGCCTGCGGCAAGCCTTTGATGCCTTGGAAAAATAATCATGGAGGTAACCTTATGAAAAAATACATTTTGTCCTTAGATCAGGGCACCACATCTTCAAGAGCGGTTTTGTTCGATAAAAACGGCAAGCCTGTGGGGGTGAGCCAGAATGAATATACTCAGATCTACCCCGGCAACGGCTGGGTGGAGCATAACGCCAATGAGATCTATTCCTCACAGCTGGAGGCAGCCAAAGCAGTAATCGAAAAGGTTGGGGCAAGCCCCGAAGAAATTGCGGCTGTCGGAATAACCAACCAGCGGGAAACAACGATCCTATGGGATAAAAACACCGGTGAGCCGGTTTATAATGCCATCGTCTGGCAGTGCCGTAGGACCGCAGATATGTGCGAGGGCTACAAGCAGCAGGGTCTTGAAAAGTTTTTCCGGGATAAGACCGGCCTGCTTATCGACCCGTATTTTTCCGCCACCAAGATCAAGTGGTTGCTGCAGAATGTTGAGGGCCTGAGAGAGCGGGCAGAAAAAGGTGAGATCTTGTTCGGCACCGTTGACTGCTGGCTGATATGGAAGCTCACCGGCGGAGCTGTCCACGCCACTGATGTGACAAACGCCTCCCGCACGATGCTCTTTAATATCCACACCCTTGAATGGGATAAGGAAATTCTTGGGCTGCTGGGTATACCTGAGTGTATACTCCCGAAGGTGGTCCCCTCCAGCGGGGATATCGGCACCTGCTCTGCGGATATATTCGGAGCAGAGATACCCATAACAGGCTGCGCCGGAGACCAGCAGGCTGCACTTTTCGGGCAGAAATGCTTCAACAGCGGAGATGTCAAAAACACCTACGGCACAGGAGGGTTCCTGCTTATAAACACCGGAGAAAAGCCGGTGCAGTCCAATAACGGCCTGCTGACGACTATCGCATGGAAGATAGGTGACAAGGTGACATATGCTCTTGAGGGTTCTGTGTTTATCGCAGGTGCTGCCGTTAAATGGCTGCGTGACGAAATGGGCCTGATAAGCTCCGCCGCCGAAAGTGAAAGGGTAGCCCTGTCGATAGAAAGCTGCGACGGAGTATATCTTGTGCCGGCTTTTACCGGGCTTGGCGCTCCCTACTGGAATCCTGACGCAAGGGGTGTGATAATCGGGCTGACCCGCAGCTCCGGCAGAGCGCATATTGTCAGAGCGGCTCTTGAAGCTATCGCCTACCAGACCGCAGATGTGCTCAAAGCAATGGAGGAGGACGTAGGCCGGCTGGGAACTATCCGGGTGGACGGCGGTGCCAGCGCCAATAATTTCCTGATGCAGTTCCAGTCAGATATTCTTGACACTGATATTATCAGGCCGGAAAATGTGGAATCAACAGCTATCGGAGCTGCATTTCTTGCAGGGCTGGCTGCCGGCTTCTGGGCCGGCACCGATGAGATACTCTCCCTTGTGGGCAGCTTTGAGAAATTCTCTCCCGTAATGTCCGAGGCACAGAGAAACGAAAGGCTCTCCGGCTGGAAGAAAGCAGTCGGCTGCGCCAACACATAAAACACAAAAGCGGCTCCCGGAGCAATTCCGTTCGGGGCCGCTTGATTTTTATAACGGAAAAACGGCAATGTGAAAGCTCACACTGCCGTCTCCCTTCTCATAATTCTATAAGCAACGGGCTTTCAGCCCATTTCTGATATAAGAGCATTGGTAAACATCTTGGCCTCCATAGGCTTTCCGAAGCGGTAGCCCTGAGCGATCTCACAGCCGATCTCCTCAAGAAAATTTACCTGACTGAGCTTTTCGACACCCTCAGCTATTACCTCCATGCCAAGCTCAACAATGGTGTTTACAATGTTCCGGATAACTATTCTTGCGTTATCGCCGTTTTCTTCAATGGAATCTACAAAGGACTTATCCAGCTTTATCATGTCAACATGAATATCTTTAAGCATATTCAGTGAAGAATAGCCTGTGCCGAAATCGTCGATAGAAACGCCGAAGCCCCTGCTGCGCATATCCTTGATGAATGAGAGCATTGCATTATAATCCTCGTGGCAGGAGGTCTCTGTCAGCTCTATCTCGATGTATCTGGGAGGAATGTTATATGCTTTCAGTACATCATGTATATCATCTGCCAGCCTTGTATTGTGCAGGTGTATTTTTGAGAAATTTACGGAGATCCTCACCGGAGTGATGCTGTTATCAAGCCAGAACCTTACCCACCGGCAGGTCTGCTCCAGCATATAAAAGTCAAGGTCACAGACAGCGCCTGTCCTTTCAAGTACAGGCACAAAATCGTTCGGCGGAACAACACAGCCGCTGCGGTACCACCTGACAAGCGCCTCGCAGCCGCAGAGCCTGTTGGTGTCCATTCTGACCTTTGGCTGGAAATACACCTGGAATTCCTCATTCTTCAAGGCTTCCGGGAAGATAGCGATTATCTCGTTTTCTGTGGTGGACTGTTTGAATATTTCAGGTGTAAAGTAAACCACCCTGTCATTCAAGGACTGCTTGGCAGCGGTATATGCCATGGACGCAGAATTAAGTATATCGTTCATGGTGTCTATCACGCCGATCTTATATACCCCGACTTTTGCCGAAAGATCAAACCTGATGGAATCTCTCAGAATGATCGGGATATTCCCGGTGGCGTTTATAAACTTGGGTGCGTCCTCATCTCTGACAAAGGCGATAAAATTATCCCCTCCGAGGCGTGCGATAGTGCCTCCGTGGGCAAGCTCGCCCAGCTTTTCAGCGTATTTTTTCAGCACCTTATCTCCCGAACGGGTGCCAATATTCTGATTGATGAACTTGAAATTCCTGATGTTGACAAAAACAGCTGTATAGCCGCCTATGACACCGTTGAGAAGATTTTTCTCACAGTATTGGGCAAGGCCCTGACGGTTCAGTACGCCTGTGAGCCGGTCTCTGATAACAAGGTCATTTACCTCTGTAAAGGCTCTTGCCTTGGCGCAAAGCACGAATAAAGTCTTCAGCAGGAAATTGACGGCTTCCATTTCCTGCTCATTCCAGAAATGACCCTCGCAGGGATAAAGGGTGATACGCACGTTGCTGCCGTCGTGGGTCAGGTAGTTTTTCTCCACCTTATTTTCAGTGTTGAAGCGCTCCTCCGAGAACACAGAGCAATATCTTGAATCTGTGCCCAATTCATCTATAGAAAAACTATCATCAACTTTAAAATCAAGCCTGCCAAGAAAGATCTCTTTACTTATCATAGGGATATTTATAGCAAGCTCGTTGATAAGCTCACTCAGTGTTTCCGAGTTGGACAGCACGTTACTGAAAAATCTCTGGAAGCCTTCGCTGCAAAGCACACCGTCCATTATATCCCTCCTGTAAAAATAATTTGTTAAATCTTCTTATTAGTTCTATGATAGCATTTTCTTCTTTATTTGTCAACTGTTTTTCTTGTAGATTAGCAACTAAAATAAGGCCTTGCTTTTGGTAATTTTGCTTAAACGTTTTCGCAGAAAAATAATTGGCTCCGAAATCAACAAAAATGCCGATCAGCACTTGAAAAAGCTTAATAAATGAGTTATAATAAAAATAGTTTGTATACGTTTTAAAGGAGTGGATAAAATGGGCATGGAATTCAAATTCAGCACTAAACCGGAAAAAGCTGTTGCAGCTGCCGCAGCCGCCTGCATACTGTCGATCATCTTTGACGGTAAAAAGAAAAAGCTGCGGGGCTCTAAGAAATACAAAAACTTCCCGAAGCGCTTTGCCAGGAACTACAAGCTGGTGGACAGTCTGCTTATGAAAACTATCGCTAAGGACATCAAGGAAAAACAGTTCAAGGATAAAAAGCTCGAAGCCATGACTATTGAGAACGGAGAGTTTATTGACCTATGACAAAATATCTGACTGCCTACAGAGCCTATATTTTAAAATGCCTGAAGGACGACAGCACTGATTTTGAGCGCCTGCTGGACTATCACCGGGAGCATATAACATTTTTCATGCACGAAAGATTTATACACCTGATAGTTATGGTGCTGTTTGCACTGGCGACTGTTGCCTGCTTTCTTGTGATAGCTGTTACAGAAAAGGTGATACTTATCCCGCTGGCTGCCGCTCTGATGTGCCTGCTTATCCCTTATATCAAGCATTACTATTTTCTGGAAAATACTGTTCAGGCGCTGTATAAGGATTACGAGGAGATCTATCAAAGGGTCTACGGCTACCCCACAACGGATTGGAGAGACAAATGAGCTTTACCGAATACACCAAAGAAAGCTGGAAGGGCAGTGTCATCACCTCTCCCCTGCCGCCGGTGCTCGTCAGCTGCGGCACTTTGGAAAGCCCGAATGTTCTGACTATAGCATGGACAGGTATCCTGTGCACTCAGCCGCCTGTGACCTATATCTCCGTAAGGCCGGAAAGATATTCCTATGAGCTCATCAAACAGAGCGGAGAGTTTGTTATCAACCTGCCCACTGCCGAGCTGGTGCGGGCGATCGACTACTGCGGCGTCAAAAGCGGGCGCAATACAGACAAGCTGAAAGAGACAGGCCTTAAAGTTGAAAAAGCGTCAGAGGTCTCGGCGCCGGTGATAGTGCAGTCCCCGGTAAATGTGGAGTGCAGGGTCAGGGAGATCATTCCCCTTGGCACCCACGATATGTTTATATCGGATATTGTAAAGGTAGATGCCGCAAGGGAGCTGCTTGACGATAAGGGGCGGCTCGCTCTGGAAAATGCCGGCCTGCTGGCCTACTCCCACGGGGATTATTTCGCCTTGGGCAGGAAGCTGGGCAGCTTTGGATTTACTGTTAAGAAAAACAAAAAGAGAAGCAGAAGGAAATAACTCTATTCATTTTACGGAGGTCATTCAATGGACGATTTTAAAAATCAAGGCACTAATGAAATGCCGGAGGAGCCAGCTGAACAGGAATCTCCCCCGCAGCCGGAGGTAAAAGCCAATCACAAAATGATAATCGCTGCCTTTGCTGCAATGGGTGCAGTTATCATCGCTTTGATGACTGCTCTGATAATCACCAACGTGGGCGGCGATAAGAAGGTCAAAACTGACGATGCCTCGTCAGTGGCGGCAGAAGCTATCTCAAAGTCTGATGAGGACGAAGCAGATGACAGCGATACCGACGGAGACGGA
>CADBTF010000002.1 GCA_902797485.1 uncultured Ruminococcus sp.
GCCGGTATAGATCAGGTCCTTGCGCTTATCGTAGAGCTCCTTGGGGATAAGAAAGTATTCCTGCTCGGGGCCTACTGATGTGGTAACGTGCCGCACCTGATCGTTCCCGAAAAGGCGGAGTATCCTGAGAGCCTGCTTGTTAAGAGCCTGCATGGAGCGCAGCAGAGGTGTTTTCTTATCAAGCGCCTCGCCGCCGTAGGAGCAGAAGGCAGTGGGGATACAAAGGGTCTTTCCCTTGATAAAGGCATAGGAGGTAGGGTCCCAGGCGGTATAGCCTCTGGCCTCAAAGGTAGCCCGAAGCCCTCCGGAGGGGAAGGAGGAAGCATCGGGCTCGCCCTTGATGAGCTCCTTGCCGGAGAAATCCATGATAACTCTGCCGTCCGGTGAGGGGGTGATGAAGGAATCATGCTTCTCGGCGGTGATGCCGGTAAGCGGCTGGAACCAGTGTGTATAATGGGTAGCTCCCTGCTCCACTGCCCATTCCTTCATGGCCTCGGCTACGGCGTTAGCCACATTTATATCAAGCTTCTCGCCGATCTCGATAGTATTCTTCAGAGAATTATACACCTTGGCGGAAAGCCTCGATTTCATTACACGGTCATCAAATACTTTGCTTGCGAAGATCTCAGTTACTGTACTCATTTCTATTTCCTCCGTTTCCTGCAACAGCACCGCCGCAATGAGACAGCCCCCACTGCGGACGACGCTGCCCCATCTAAAATAAATATTAAAAAGAGACAAGGACGCCGAAGTTCTTAGCTTCGAGACGTCCTTGCCTCTATGCTTTGTATTATACACCCCTTTGGAGCATTTGTCAAGCACGTTTTCTACAAATAACTGCATATTGCAAATTAAAATCTTGCAGAATTTTCACAAAATTGGTTATTGCTATTGACAGAAATGAATTTTTGAGATATAATACTTGCAAGTTCTTAATATTTGATGAGCAATGGCGTTCATCAGCTCCCGGGCTTTCGGCAGTGCGGGAGCTGTGGGCGCTTTTACTATTTTTAAGGAGAGATAAGCATGATGAAACGAGAAGGAGAAATAAGGATCCCCTCCGGCTGCGCAATAGCAGCTGTCATTTCAAGAGAGGGCAAGGGCATCACAGGTGATGTGATCTACAACGCCATGAAGCCCATGCACGACCGTTCAAACGGCTTGGGCGGAGGCTTTGCCGCCTACGGCATCTACCCTGAATACCGGGAGCTGTTCGCCTTTCACATTTTCTTCGACCACCGCTCCACCCGCAAGGACTGCGAGGCTTACTTAAAGGAGCGCTTCGAGATAGTAAAGGGCGAGCTGATACCCACCCGCAAGATACCGCAGATCACCGACGAGCCTATTATATGGAGATACTTTGTACGCCCGCTTTCCTCGATGCTCAGCTCTGAACAGGTGGACGAGAACGAGTTCGTCGCCCGGACGGTAATGAAGATCAACACGGGTATGAAGGGCGCTTATGTGTTTTCCAGCGGGAAGAACATGGGCTGCTTCAAGGCTGTGGGCTACCCGGAGGACGTGGGTGTGTTCTACAGGCTGGAGGAATACGAGGGCTACTCCTGGACGGCTCACGGCCGCTACCCGACCAACACCCCCGGCTGGTGGGGCGGGGCTCACCCCTTCTCGCTGCTGGACAGCTCAGTGGTCCACAACGGTGAGATCTCCTCATACGATGCCAACCGCCGTTTTATAGAGATGTTCGGCTACAAATGCACTCTGCAAACTGACACAGAGGTCATCACCTATATCCTTGATTACCTTATCAGGCGGCAGGGCCTGACGCTGGAGGAGGCGGCCTCTGTTATTGCGGCGCCCTTCTGGTCCACTATAAACGGCAAGCCGGAAAAGGAAAAGGAGAAGCTCACATATCTGCGCACCGTGTTCCCCAGCCTGCTTATCACAGGGCCTTTCTCTATCGTCTATGGCTGGGACGGCGGGCTTATGGCTCTCAACGACCGCTTGAAGCTGCGCTCGATGATTACAGCTGAAAAGGACGACCGTGTGTTCATAGCCAGTGAGGAGGCGGCTGTCAGGGTAATGGAGCCGGAGGCTGAGAAATTCTATGCGCCCGCAGGCGGCGAGCCTGTTATCGTAAAAGTCAGGGAGGGTAAGTTCTGATGAGAGATCATTTTATATATCCCGAATTTGAGGTGGAGAGAAACAAGGACAGGTGCATTGCCTGCCGGGTCTGTGAGCGGCAGTGTGCCAATGAGGTACACCGCTTCGACCCGGAGCTGGGGCTGATGCTTTCGGACGAGACAAGATGTGTAAACTGCCAGAGGTGTGTGTCCCTTTGCCCCACAAGGGCGCTGAAGATCGTAAAGAGCGACTGCCGCCTGCGGGAAAATGCCAACTGGTCAGACGAGACCATCAAGGAGATCTACAAGCAGGCCAACAGCGGCGGAGTGCTGCTTTCCTCAATGGGTAACCCCAAGCCGCTGCCGGTATACTGGGATAAGATACTTATAAACGCTTCACAGGTCACAAACCCGCCTATCGACCCGCTGCGTGAGCCTATGGAGACCAGAGTGTTCTTAGGCAAAAAGCCGGACAAGGTGCGCCGGGACGCTGAGGGCAATCTTATCACTGACATTGCTCCGCAGCTGGAGCTTTCAATGCCGGTGATGTTTTCGGCAATGAGCTACGGCTCTATCAGCTATAACGCCCATGCCTCTCTTGCAAGGGCTGCCACCGAGCTGGGCATATGCTACAACACCGGTGAGGGCGGCCTCCACGAGGACTTTTATGTATACGGCCCCAACACAGTAGTGCAGGTGGCATCGGGCAGATTCGGCGTTCACAAGAATTATCTTGAAGCTGCCGCAGCGGTGGAGATCAAAATGGGTCAGGGCGCAAAGCCGGGTATCGGCGGGCACCTGCCCGGCACCAAGATAGTGGGAGACATTTCCCGCACCCGTATGATACCGGAGGGCTCCGACGCTATCTCTCCTGCTCCGCATCACGACATATATTCCATTGAGGACCTGCGCCAGCTGGTATACTCCCTCAAGGAGGCCACGGAGTATAAAAAGCCGGTGATCGTCAAGGTGGCGGCGGTGCATAACATTGCAGCTATCGCCAGCGGTATCGCACGAAGCGGCGCTGATATTATCGCTATCGACGGCTTCCGGGGCGGCACAGGAGCGGCTCCCACCCGCATAAGAGACAATGTGGGAATACCTATTGAGCTGGCACTGGCGGCTGTTGACCAGCGGCTGCGTGACGAGGGCATCAGGAACAATGTCTCGCTGGTAGTGGGCGGAAGCGTTCGCTCGGCAGCGGACGTGGTAAAGGCAGTGGCTCTCGGTGCTGACGCAGTCTATGTGGCGACGGCGGCTCTGCTGGCACTTGGCTGCCACCTCTGCCGCACCTGCCAGAGCGGAAAGTGCAACTGGGGCATCGCCACACAGCGGCCCGATCTTGTAAAGCGGCTCAATCCGGACATCGGCTCACAGCGGCTCGTAAACCTTATGAACGCATGGCGGCATGAAATCAAGGAGCTCATGGGAGGCATGGGCATCAACTCCATAGAGAGCCTGCGTGGCAACCGGCTGATGCTCAGAGGTGTCGGGCTGACGGAGAAGGAGCTGGAGATACTGGGCATCTCCCATGCGGGAGAATGACCCGGCCGGACAATGACAGTTGACATATTGGGAGTGTAGTATATGAAACGAGTATATGTAAATGAAGAGTGGTGCCTTGGCTGCCGCCTTTGCGAATACAACTGCGCCTTTGCAAATTCGGGGCTTGATGATATGGTCAAGGCTCTTAAAGGAAAGCCCATATTCCCCCGTGTGCATATCGAGGAGGACTGCGGCATAACCTATGCGGTCTCCTGCCGCCACTGCACCGACCCTCTCTGTGTAAAGAGCTGCATTGCGGGAGCGATCAGCATTGAGGAGGGTGTTGTCAAAATAGACAAAAACAAGTGCGTCGGCTGCCTGACCTGTGTGCTGGTATGTCCTTACGGGGCGGTGGCTCCCGGACCCTCCGGAGCGGCGCAGAAGTGTGAGCTTTGTTTGCAGAACAGCTGCGGAGCTCCTGCCTGTGTGACAGGCTGCCCCAATAACGCCATAGTCTATGAGGAGAGGTGAGAGATATGAGTGAATATTTGATAATCGGCAACGGCACGGCTGCTGCTGGGTGTATCGAGGGCATCAGGAGCCGTGACAGTGAAAGCAGCATAACTGTGGTCTCTGCGGAGGAGCATCACGTTTACTCCCGCCCCCTCATCTCCTACTATTTAGAGGGCAAGACCGATCTTGACCGTATGCTCTACCGTCCAAGGGATTTCTATGAGAAAAACGGCGTGCGGCTGATCTTCGGCAAAGCGGTGAAATGCGATGCCAAAAAGCGCACTGTCACCCTTGCGGACAAGCAGAAGCTGAGCTTTGACAAGCTTTGCCTCTGCACCGGCTCCTCACCCTTTGTGCCTCCCTTTGAGGGGCTGGAAACGGTGGAAAAGCGCTTTGCCTTCATGACCCTTGACGACAGCCTTGCGCTGGAAAAGGCGCTGACCCCGGAAAGCCGTGTGCTAATCGTCGGGGCGGGGCTCATCGGGCTGAAATGCGCCGAGGGCATAGCAGAGCGTGCCGGAAGCATAACTGTCTGCGACCTTGCAGACAGAGTGCTTTCCTCTATCCTTGACAGCGAATGTGCAGCAGTTATGCAGGCACATCTTGAAAAGCACGGCATAAGCTTTATGCTGGGGGATACGGCGGTCCGCTTTGACGGCAGCAGGGCATATATGAAAAGCGGTGCCGAGGTTGACTTTGACATTCTGGTGCTGGCGGTGGGTGTTCGTGCTGAGACAGCTCTGGCTTCACAGGCCGGCTGCGAGGTGAACAGGGGCATAATAATCGATAACAAAATGCAGACAACTGTTCCCGGCATATTCGCTGCCGGAGACTGCTCCGAGGGCTTTGACAGCTCCACCGGCAGCAGGCGTGTGCTGGCGATACTCCCCAACGCCTATATGCAGGGCAGGGCCGCCGGTATCAATATGGCAGGCGGCAGCAGCGCTCTTGATGATCTGATGCCTATGAATTCTATCGGCTTCTTCGGGCTGCACTGCGCTACGGCGGGGGCTTATCCCCAGGACGCAGAGGTGTTTGAGGACAGGTCAGCGGGCATCAGGCGGCTGTATGTCAGGGACGGCAGGCTCTGCGGGTTCATAGTCATAGGTGATGTGAGCAGGGCTGGGATATACACCAGTCTCGTCCGTGAGAAAACTCCCCTTGATGAAGCAGATATGGACAAATTGAAAAAATTTCCTTCTCTGGCAGTATTTTTGCCTGAGACCCGTAGAAAAAAGCTTGGAGGTGTGGTATAATGAATATCAATGCAACAGGGCTGGACTGCCGGGAGCTGAACGAGACCCTTCGTCAGGCAAGGGGCAGCTGCACTGTCACTGACTGCCTGGGGCAGAGGTTCTTAGCCGCAGGCATCTCGGATAAGAGCGTGACCGTCAGCGGTATCCCCGGCAACGCCTTGGGTGCCTACCTGAACGGTGCCAAGATAGAAGTAATGGGCAACGCTCAGGACGCAGTGGGAGACACCATGAACGACGGCACTATCGTTATCCACGGAAGTGTGGGAGATGCGGTGGGCTACGCCATGCGCGGCGGGCGCATCTATGTTCAGGGCGATGCAGGCTACCGTGCGGGCATACACATGAAGGCCTACAAGGACAAGCAGCCCGCACTTGTTATCGGCGGCAGAGCCGGCAGCTTTCTTGGAGAATATCAGGCAGGCGGCACGATAATCGTGCTGGGGCTGACAGAGAGCGAGCGGCCTATAGTCGGCAACTTTCCCTCCACGGGAATGCACGGCGGAAAAATGTTCCTGCGCTCCGACTGCAAGGGCATACATTTCCCGCATCAGGTCCACACCCACACTGCTGACAAGGCTGAGCTTGATGAGATCGCCCACTATCTGAGGAGGTTCTGCTTCTATTTCGGAAAGGACCTTGGAGAGCTTATTGACCACACCTTTACCGTTGTGATGCCGGACAGCCGCAACCCCTACCGGCAGATGTATGTGGCAAACTAACAGCCGCCGATCTACAGTTCAATAAAAACACCGTCCCGGCCGTCCTGAAGCGGTGCGGGTCAGTGCTGTATGGATACACTCAATATCAGATCACCCGGAGGAAAAGCCTATGAATTACACACCCGAAGAAATACTGGAATACTGCGCAGAGGAGGACGTTAAGTTCATACGCCTTGCCTTCTGTGATGTTTACGGCAGGCAAAAGAACATATCAATAATGCCCACGGAGCTGAAACGGGCTTTCAGTCAGGGCATAGGCTTTGATGCCTCTGCGGTCAGGGGCTTCGGCAACGAAAGGCGCTCGGATCTTCTGCTCTTTCCTGACCCTGACACACTGTCTGTCCTCCCATGGAGGCCGGAGCACGGCAGAGTTGTGAGAATGTTCTGCACCATAAAGTCCCCTGACGGCTCACCCTTTGAATGTGACACCCGAAACCTGCTCATCAAAGCGGTGAAGGACGCAAATGAGGCCGGGCTGGAATTCTCCTTCGGCTCGGAGCTGGAATTTTATCTGTTCAAGCTGGACGAGCACGACAACCCCACCTCCATACCCTACGACAGCGCAGGCTATATGGACATTGCCCCGGAGGACAAGGGAGAAAATATCCGCAGGCAGATCTGCCTCACTTTGGAAAAAATGGGCATCACCCCGGAAAGCTCCCACCACGAGGAGGGCCCCGGCCAGAACGAGATAGATTTCCGCTACGGCGACGCCCTGCGTGCCGCCGACGATGCAATGGCCTTCCGCACGGTGGTAAAGACAGTCGCCCACGCCAACGGGCTCTATGCTGATTTTTCCCCGAAGCCCTTAGCTGACAGGCCCGGAAACGGCTACCATATCAATCTCTCTGTAAAGGAAGACAGGAACCACATCATTCTGCCGGCGGTAATGGCAGGGATAATGGAGCACATCAAGGGGCTGACAGTCTTTCTTGACCCCTCAGAGCAGTCCTACAAGCGGCTGGGCTCCAACAAGGCCCCAAGGTACATCTCATGGTCCGGCGAGAACCGCTCCCAGCTGATACGGATCCCGGCGGCAGAGGGAGAATACCGGCGGGCAGAGCTTCGCTCACCGGACCCTTCTGCCAACCCTTACCTTGCCTTTGCGCTGCTTATCTATGCGGGGCTTTACGGCTATAAGAATGGGCTCTATCTTCCTCCGGTGGCGGACATAGACCTGTTCTCTGCCGACCGGCAGCTGACGGACACCTTTGAAAAGCTCCCCGAAAGTCTTTCAGAAGCCAAGGCCGCAGCTAAGGCAAGCAGCTTCATCAGGGAGCATATACCTGCCAGGATACTGGAAATATACTGTGATTAAGGAGGCGGTGCTGTGGAACTGAAACAGCGGCGTTACAGCGTGCTGGTAGTGTCGGCTCAGCCTAAGTTCAACGAGGCGCTGCTTTCGCTGACTGCCGACCGGGGCTGCTACGACTGTGACCTTGAAGCAGGTGTGGGCTCCGCCAAGCGCAGGCTTTCAGACAGGGAATATGACATTGTGCTGATAAATGCTCCCCTGCCCGACGACGACGGCGTAAGGCTGGCGATAGACCGCTCCTCCGGCAGCAAGTGCGCAGTGATGCTGCTTGTGAGAAGCGAATACTACCCGGAGATTTTCGATCAGGTCTGTCCCTACGGGGTCTACACTCTCCCGAAGCCGCCCTCAAGACAGCTGGTGGCGCAGGCCTTTGACTGGCTTGAAAGCACCCGTGAGCGGCTGCGCCGGCTGGAAAAGAGATCTGTCTCCCTTGAGGACAAAATGGCTGAGATACGCCTTGTGAACCGTGCAAAATGGCTGCTCATCTCCCGGCAGGGCATGACGGAGGAGCAGGCTCACAAGCACATCGAAAGGCTTGCAATGGACCGCTGTGTTACCAAGCGTGCCATTGCCGAGGAGATCATCGGGAAATAGTCATAGGCGCATCTTCCGGGAAGGAGGGTGCGCTTTTTTGCGCCGGCATATTGACGTTTGATAAAAGATGTGATATAATCATTACTGGGTTAGCTGTTGATAACGTTTCAACAGATGGATATATGTCGGGAGGTAATATCTTATGCTTTTAACTTTATTTTTGGCAGGCTGGAAAGGTTCATTCGGCAGATACCCGAAAGAGACACTATGGTCCACGGGGATTTCCACACCAACAACATCATGGTGCAGGGCGATGAGCTGCTCATGATCGACATGGCTGAGATAAGCTGCGGCCACCCGATCTACGGCCTTGCCTCCTCCTGCTACGCCCACAGACTGAACCCTATGTATGAGCCCGCCAGCGTCATGAGATACCTGAACATAACCCCGGAGATCGCCCTGCGCCTCTGGGACGTGATGATGAAGCACTATTTCTCCACAGACGACCCTGAAAAGCTCAGCAGATACAACTCTGTCATCGAGGGCTTCTGTATGCTGAAAGGGGTGCTCATTCCGGCGATATGGGTCAATATGCCGGAGGAACACAAGCGCAGGTCTGTTGAGGCCGCAAGGGAACATTTCTTCCCGCAGATGGACGCTCTGGCAGAGGGCTTGAAGGAACTGGACGAAATAATAAGCTGACAAGAATATCCCCGGAAACGCTCCGGGGATATTTTGCTTATATCGTATTTTTAAAGCGCCTTGTTTTTGCCCTGCTTCTGAGCCTGCTTTGCCTGCTCAGCGTTTCTTTCTGTTCTGATCCTGTTTACCTCTGTAAACAGCTCCTTGCCGTTATCCCTGATGAACTTTTTAACGTCCTTGCGGTCCAGCCAGTTTACAGCGTCAATGTAGTTCTGATCCTTCATTCTGTTAAAGACCATGTCAGAAAGCTCCTTCTGTGTATGGGGCTTCTCCAGCTTGCCGTCTCTCAGCTTGACCATTTCAGAGTAGCAGGTCCTTGCGATAGCCATGTGCTTGTAAACGTGCTCACGCTCCTTGTCAGAGAGCCTGTTCTTCTTGTTCCTGAGGCCCACCTTGTCGATCTCACGAATGCTCTTGAGCCACAGCTTTCCGGCGGTCCTGAGATTTGCGCTCATGTTGTCAACAGCAAGGTCGTCAATCTCCTCTCTTGCCTGCCTTATTGCAGTAAGAGATTTCTTCATAGCCACAATGCGCTTCTTGGTCTTTTCGTCAGCGTTCTCGGCGGTGATGCCCTTCTTGGCCTTGCGCTCAAGGTAGTCGTTGATCTTTTCTTCTGTTCTGCGGGCACTCTCTCTGAGATCATCAAGCTTTTCCATTTTCTGAAGCCTGGTCACACCCTTGCCTCTGCAGGCGCCCATATCGGTCTTAAATGATTCGCTGAAATTCTCGATAGCCTCAGCTGCCTTGTTGTACTCTCCGCTTCCGCCTATGACACCCACCTGTGCTTCGTCGATCTCATCGGAAAGGGTATCGAAGATGTCCAGTGCCAGCTTTTCTCTGTAGAACTTGCTTCTTGGAGGAACATTCACCAGCTTGACAGTGCCGTTGGGCTGAACAGCCAGATTCATCTTGTTGATAACATCGCCGTCAAGCAGATTGCTGATAACGTTGTGTCTTTCCTTTACTGTAATATCAGAGGGCAGCTTGTATTTATCCTGGCCAAGGACCTGGGGCACCTTGCCGGTCAGCTCAGAGCGCCCGATATAGCCTTCTTCGTCGGCACCCACCTCATAGGCACGCTTGTTTGGGTCCGCTTTCAGCTCATCAAACACCTTATCCTTAGCCCAGTTGAAAACTATCAGGTTTCTGGTGGCGTCATAAAGCTTCTGCCGAGGGTCAACAAGAGGGTCTGCCAGCTGCTTTACAGATAACATTGCTTCACCGATATGCTCCTGCAATGTGCTGAGGTAGCCCTTGGTGTTGAACAGCTGCTTGAGCTGCTCCGGGTCGCCCTTATTGTTCTTGGTCACATACTCGTCAAATTCCTTATCGCAGTGCTCGATCTCCTGGGTGACATCATGCTGCACCTGTGCAAGGCTCAGCAGCACAACAAAGTCCTTATTGTTAAGGTCAGCCTTTGCAGGGTCGATCTCCTTGGCCTTGCTGTCGATAGCCTCCAGCACCTTTGGCATACCCTCGGCAAAGTTCTCTGCCAGCCATGCCTGATTTTCAGGGGTGTTGTTGGTCATGCGCTCCGAGATCTCGTTAAAGAGCTTTTTCTTTACATCTCCGAACTGCTCGTTATCAAGAGCCTGCTCTGCGGTGTAGCCCTCTCTGAGCATCTGGCAGACAGCAGCGGTTATAACAGCTGTACGGTCAACGGAATATTTGGAGCTGGGGAGGGTCCTTTTCCCGTAGGTCTTGTCTGCAATAGGGTTCATGTTATAGGAATATCTGTAATAGGTCTTTATCTTGTCGCCCATGAGCTTATCAGCAGCATCCTGATAGCGCACAAGGTCGTCCTTGACTACTGTATTGACGCTTGCACTCATGGATTCTATCTTGCTGATGGATTCTTTCAGAGCCTTATATGTATCAGACTCTCTGTCCTCCACGGCGCTGATGACCTGTGTGAGCTTGGCTGCGCAGGAGGTGAGCTTCTTGCTGTAGGAATCCAAAGCCTTTCCTGACTTGAGGGAATAGCGCTTCAGATTTATGCTCTGGGCGTAAACGTCTCTGGCATTTTCAGCCTCATCTTCAAATGTATCTATTCTCTTATTGATACGGTCGTTTTTGGCAAGCTTCCTGCAAAGGTCCTTTGCTTCGTCGATCACCTCCAGGAGCTTCTGCTGATGGTTGATCTGATCCATTATGTCAGATGATTTAAGTCCGTACTGTTCAACATATTTTTCATTTACCGGCATGGTGATTACCTCCATTTATTTTACTCTGTTATACTGGCTGTTTTCGCCTTTCTGTAATCAATACCCTGCCGATTCGGGATCGGGTGCAGAAAAATACAAAAATTCTCAGAAAGCGTTCCCCGCCGGCTTTGACAAATCATATATAATCTGATATAATGTTACTATCAATATAAAGGTGTGACATCTATGAAAAAGAATTCAAAGGTCAGGCGGACTGATCTGATAATAATACTCGTGCTGCTGCTGGCGGCCGCAGCCATAGCCTATGCTGTGTTCGGCGGAAAGTCCGAGGCCCCGGTCAAGGTCTCTGAGGCTAAAGAGGTAACTGCCGCTGATTACAACGGCAAAAAAATCGGCATTCTCTCCGGCACGAATTACGAGCAGGCAAGCTTTGAATATTTCCCGGACAGCGAATATCTCTATTTCAAGGATTATGCCGACCTCAACACAGCTCTTGAAAACAAGGCAATTGATGCCTACCTTGGCGACGAGCCTGCCCTTAAAAGCATTCACTCCCGGCAGCCGCAGATAGATTTCATAAAGAAAAAGCTCACCGATCTGGACTGCTCCTTTGCCTTCCGGAAGAACGACCCGGAGGAAGCCGCCCTCTGCAAGCAGTTCAATGAGTTCCTTGCCAAGGCCAATGCCGACGGCACCATTGCGGAGATCGACGCTGTGTGGTTCGGCTCCGATGAGAGCAAAAAGGTCGTCGATATGTCGGGGCTGACGGGTGAGAACGGCACTATCCATGTTGTCACCACCTCCACCGACGAGCCCTATTCCTATATCAAGGATAACAAAAATGTGGGCTATGACATTGACGTGTGTGTAAGGTTCTGCAAGGAATACGGCTATGCCCTTGAACTGGGTGATGTGGATTTTCCTGCCCGTATCCCCGCCCTTGCCTCCGGCAGATATGAGTTCACCACCTCAATGAATGTCACTCCCGAACGGCAGGAGGAGGTTCTCTTCTCCGACCCGGTGAGCTCCGGCGGAACGGTAATCGCAGTTCGTTCGGAGGACTTGGCAGGCACCGCAGCCGGCGAGCCCAAGGTCGCTGACTATGACGGCAGGAAAATAGGCATCAGGACAGGCTCCAGCTTTGAGCCTGTTTCATTGGAGACCTTCCCCAACAGCGAATATCTCTATTACGATCAGACCGGCGACATTGTCACTGCCCTGCAAAACCGCAAGATAGACCTGTTCATTGAGGACGAACCGGTGGCCCGGCTCATAGCTGCACAGCAGCCTGACCTGACATACATCAAAAAGAATATCATCAACGAGGACTACGCCTTTGCTTTCAGCAAAGCTGCCGGCGGCGAAATATTGCAGCAGTTCAACGCCTACCTTGCAAAATGCAGAGCAGACGGCACCTTAAATGCAATGACAGAAAAATGGCTGGGTGCTGACGAGGCCGCCAAGAAGATAGAACCCATTCCCGCCGAAGGAGCGAACGGCACTCTGAATGTGGCAGTCGAGCCGGACCTGCAGCCCTTCTGCTATGTCAAGGACAACGAGCTTTCGGGCTATGCTGTTGAGCTTATTGTGAACTTTGCCAAGGAATACGGCTATTCTATCTCCTTTGAGCTGAACAACATCACCGGCTCCATTGCCGGGATAAGCTCCGGGAAGTATGATATCTTCGCAAGCAGCATATCTGTCACCGCAGAAAGAAAGCAGAGCATGGATTTCTCCGACCCGATCTACAACGGAGGAATGACAGCTGTGATAAGAGGCGAGGACGCAGCTGAAGCAGTTCAGCCGGAGGAGGACCTCTCTTTCTGGGAAAAGCTGAAAAGCAGCTTCGAGAAGAATTTTATCCGTGAGGACCGCTGGAAGCTGATCCTTCAGGGCATTGGCACCACCTGCCTGATAACTGTGCTCTCGGCGCTGTTCGGCACGGTGCTGGCATTTCTGGTGTGTATGTTCAGGCGCACAGGCAGCCGCCTTGCGAACACCGTTGCAAACCTCTATGTGAAGCTTTTGCAGGGCACGCCTATGGTGGTGCTGCTGATGATACTCTATTACATCATCTTCGGAAGGACGGGGCTTTCGGCTGTGTGGGTGGCAGTTATCGGCTTTACGCTGAATTTCGGGGCATATGTCTCAGAGATAATGCGCTCCGGCATTGAAAGCATAGACGGCGGGCAGCGTGAGGCTGCACTGGCGCTGGGCTATACTGAGAACAAGGCCTTCTTCAAATTCATCTTCCCTCAGGCGGCGCTGAGGCAGCTGCCGGTTTACAGAGGCGAGATCATCTCACTGCTGAAAAGCACTTCTATTGTGGGATATATCGCCATTCAGGACCTGACAAAGATGAGCGACATTATCCGCAGCCGCACCTATGAGGCATTCTTCCCGCTGATAATCACAGCGGTGATCTACTTTATCCTTGCGTGGCTGCTGACGCTGCTGCTGAAGCTGCTGCTCAGATTCATCGACCCTAAAAAGAAAAAGCCCACAGCAAAGGAGGCGGAGTAAATGAGCCTTATAAAGATAGAGCACCTGAAAAAAGAATACCCCGGCGTTACTCCACTCACGGACGTAAACGCAGAGGTGAACAAAGGGGATATTATTTCTGTCATAGGGCCCTCCGGCACCGGAAAGTCAACGCTTTTAAGGTGCCTCAACCTGCTTGAGGAGCCCACTTCCGGAACTGTAACCGTTGACGGAGAGGTGATAACCGACCCCAAGTGCAATATATCTATGGTGCGGCGCAAGATGGGAATGGTGTTCCAGTCCTTCAACCTTTTTGCCAACCGTAACATCATCGACAATGTGACCTCTGCCCCTGTTGACCTGTTGAAGGTGCCAAAGGAGCAGGCATACAAAGAGGGCATGGAGCTGCTGCGGAGGGTCGGTCTTGCAGAGAAGGCCCTGAATTTCCCGGACGAGCTTTCCGGCGGGCAGAAGCAGCGAGTGGCTATAGCCAGAGCCATTGCCATGAAGCCGGAGATCATACTCTTTGACGAGCCCACCTCCGCCCTTGACCCTACAATGGTAGGCGAGGTGCTTTCAGTCATTCGCTCACTGGCAAGAGAGGGCATGACCATGATGATCGTGACCCACGAAATGAAATTTGCACGGGACGTTTCCACAAGGGTGTTCTACATGGACGAGGGGGGCATTTACGAGGAGGGCTCCCCGGAGCAGATATTCGATTTCCCCAGAAAGGAAAAGACCCGCATCTTCATAAAGCGCCTGAAACAGCTGGAGATCGAAGCCGCCTCCCGTGACGCCGATCTTATCGGGGCAGTCTCAAAGATAGAGGAATTCGGCAGGCAGAACCTGCTTTCGTCAAGGACTGTCCGGAATATGCAGCTGTGCTTTGAGGAGCTGGCGGTGCGCTGCACCGTAAATGCCGTAAGCCCTGATGCCATGCCGGTCTCCTTTAAAGCGGAATATTCCGAGGCTGACGGCCGGACAGAAATGACTGTCACCTACGGCGGCGCCCCCTATGACCCTCTCACTGAGGGCGACGAGCTTTCGGTGAAGCTTATCAAAAGCCTGTCCTCCGAAGCTGTTTACAGCTATGAGGGCATCAACCGTGTGGTCATAAGGCTTGGGGAATGAATGCAGTGCACATTGTTCTGACGTTCTGTCCAAGTGAGTGCGATGTGCTCATTTTCTGCTTCTCACCGGGTAAGTGTCGAAACAAAAAATATAGACCCCTTTCTCCGGGCAGAACACCAAAATGAGGCCGCCCGCAGGACAACTTGTCATTTATAGCGCTGAACAATCGTCAGCCCCGAGCCAGATAAAGCTTTATTTCTGCACACGGCTGCGGGCGAGGGCATTAC
>CADBTF010000003.1 GCA_902797485.1 uncultured Ruminococcus sp.
GATTTGTCAGTTTCTCCGCTTCTCATGGAGATTTTTCTTTTAACAACACAGCGCAATGGTTCACCCTCTAAGCTGTTAAAAATATCAGCTCCGTATTCATCTCCTTCTAACCGTTCCTGAATTATCATGCCCGGTCTGAAAAGAGCACGCACCTTCTCAATATTATTTGCAAAGAATGTGTCTGCACTGCCGCTGCCTAATACAGGCTTGATAACCACCGGAAGGCATATCAAGCCATTGGAAAATGCTGCTTCAAACTCTTCAAGGGTCGGAAAGGTCATTGGCACTGAAAACCCGCAGCTTTTCAAAAAATCATTCATCTTTAACTTATCATAGCAGATGTCAAGAACGCATCTGTCTGAAACAACTACTCTGATGCCGGACCTTAAAAACCTCTCTCTATACCCTGAGAGAATATATAGCTCCGGGTCAATAATGGGTATGACCGTGTTTATATTGTTATTTAAACAGACATTGATAAGTGCATTTACATATTTTCCCTCGTCATCGACAGGCCTCGGAAGAATAAAATAGCCATCGCAGTTTCCGTACAATCCGCTTGATGTAACATCACAGTCTGATGAATAGACCTTTCCGTCAGCGCCGAGGGCCGCCTTAAAATAATCAACAAGATACCCTCTCCTGCCGATGTTGGTAATAATAATATTCATGAATAAACATCTCCGTGATCTTTACATTTCTATCATTTCGTCCTCTATAAAATCTCTGATGGCAGCTGTTCCGATAACTTTATCCCACAGCTTTGGAGAAATTCCTTTACCTGCATGGCGAGGAACAATATTTTCTTCGGTGAGTATCTCACCCTTTTTTATATCCCTGCTTGCAACAATGCTTTTCCTTGCTGCCTGCATATTTTCTATCTCTCCTTTGCGGCGTGTTTTAGCACCGTCGCCTAAAGCAAGTTCGATATTTCTGATCGAGGAAATCATGGCTTTAAGCTCATCAGGCTCGATACTTGATTTCTGATCCGGCCCAGGCATACTCCGGTCAAGGGTGAAATGCTTTTCAATAACAGAGGCACCCAGTGCAGCAGCAGCAATAGGCACCTCTATGCCTAACGAATGATCTGAAAAACCGACTTTGGTACCGAAAGTGCTTTTTAATGTCTCCATTGCTTTAAGGTTCACATCTTTATATGGTGTCGGGTATTCAGTTGTGCATTGCAGGAGAGTGATCTCTCCGGAGCCGCTTTCTTTAAGCAAACTTATCGCATCTGATATTTCATCAAGTGTGCTCATTCCTGTAGACATTATTATATCCTTCCCTGTTGCACCAATCCTGCGCAGGTATGGAACATTTATTATCTCACCGGACGGAACCTTCCAAAAATCGCAGCCTATCGAATCGAGAAAACAAATGCTCTCAAAATCGAAAGGAGTCGCAAGATATTTTATTCCTACACTGTCACAATACTCTTTAAGCTGCTTGTGCTGTTCAAAGGTAAAGCGCAGTTTTTTTATCATATCAAGCTGGCTGCCTTCTTCTCCGACAGCTTTTTTCTGATATTCTGCTTTCTCAGAAAACTTGGAGGTAGATGTTATAGAGACCTGAAATTTAACTATATCAGCCTTTGCTTCTTTAGCTGCATCTATCATACGAAGCGCTGTATCCATATCTCCGTTATGGTTGACACCTGCTTCTGCAATTATTAGAATACTCATATCTTAATCCCTTTCTGCGGTGACCATAGGCTGAGAAATAATATTTCCACGGTCAGTATATCGCAAAGTATCCACAGCTATATTTTTGAATCCTATTTCTGACAGCATGGCTGTGATCTCTTCACGGGTGGTAAAATGAACTATACCGTGACCGAATATAGCCCCCTCAGTTATGCTGCGGAAGGTATTTTCTTCAAGCTTTTCTCCTGTACTGTAGCCTGTAGTATCTGCCGTAAATGAGGTCGAGAACAGCTTGCCTTTTGGTTTGAGGATACGGAATATTTCGCTGTATATTTTTTTAATATTACCTAAAGTATTTAACGTTGCGCATACGCAGTCTATGACCGCATCGAACGTTTCATTTTCATATTCTGTATCCAATGCATCGGCTGTTCTGAGCGCAGCCTTAACGTTATGTGCCTCAAGGAGCTGCCTCGTTTTTTCAACTGCTGTTATGGAACCGTCAAAGGCGTAGGTATCGAAGCCTTCGGCTGCAAGATACCATGTTGTAGCTCCACCTCCGCAACCAAAATCAAGTATCTTAACTTTACATCTTTTCGGAGAACTGTAGTAGTTTCTGGCAACAAATCTTATGGTGGATTCTGCCGGATACTTTCCCCATTCTCTTTCCTGATGCACCTTTTCCCAATTTCTGTCAAACGAACCCATCTACTGTATTCCTCCATTATTATTAAATAATGTTTCCGCAATGATAAAATCTAATTCACTATCAATATCAATGCTTCTCTCTTTTGGCATTACATAGGCAAAAGCTCCCTTTGAAAACATATTTTCAGAATAAAGCTCATCATATGTAATAAGATAAATAGCCCCGTTGATTCTGTAAAACACAGGGAGAAACTGCCTTGGAACATTTCGGTATCTGTTATCCCAGAAATTATCCATTGAAAGATCGTCACCTATAGTTCCGCACCATAGAGGAGAATGTTCCGGCTCAACAACACCGATAACTGCCCTTGCATTTTTTTGTTCCATAAGGGCAAAGCTATTTTTTATATCCTCCGCAGTGCGCAGGGGAGAGGTTGGTTGAAGGAGCATGATCTTATCATAATGCTCACCGGAAAGCTCAAGCCTTTCTATAACTTCTTTAATAACATTCCATGAGCCGGCTGAATCTCCCGATGTTTCTGCCGATCTGAGGAAGGAACACTCCGCTCCGCAGCTTACAGCTATTTCTGCATATTTCTTTGAATCTGTAGAAACAAACACCTTGTTAAAGCAGCCGCTTTTCAATGCTGCTTCTATTGAATATGCCATCAGCGGTTTACCGCAAAGCAGCTTTATGTTTTTATCCGGCAGTCCCTTTGAGCCGGAACGAGCCGTTATGATCGCAATACTGTCTGGCATCTCAAATTTTCCTTTCTACATATGCTCTTCCTTGTTGATCCGTTCCTCCATCTTTTTCATTTCTTCAAACTCGCCCATATCAAGAAAAGAATTTTCGCTTATGGGATACATACCGACTTTCGATCCCATAGAAATGAGCTGTTGTGCCAAAGATGGCATATCATAGGGCACATTTTCGGGTATAATGCCAATGAACTTTGGGTCGAGGACATACATACCGGTATTTATCAGAAAAGACTGTTTGGGCTTTTCTTCTATTGAGTATATGCTTCCGCCACCAGAGGAATGAAGCACACCGTAAGGTATCGTGATACTTTTCAGGGAAGAAACAATAGTCATCACATTTCCTGAACCGATATGATTTTTAAGGATCTTTTCGTAATCTGCATTAATCAGTATATCGCAATTAGTTATAATGACCGGGCTGTCAAATTGCTTTTTTATCAGCCTTATACTGCCTGCTGTACCCAGCGGCGTTTCTTCTTCGACATAGGTGATATTATAATCATGGGGGAACTCGTTAAAATACGATTTGATTATTTCCTTTTTGTAATTGAGAGTGAGAATAAAATCCTGTGCGCCAAATCCCGCAAACCTGTTTATTATACGCTCAAGTATCGGAACATCACCTATAGGTATCAGCGGCTTGGGCAGTATCTTGGTATAAGGATAAAGCCTGGTGCCCTTTCCTCCTGCCATTATGATAACAGATGTGTTCTTTAAAGCATCTGATCTGAAGCCTAAGCTTTGATGTATCTCACTGAAAATAATGCCAATGATCCTTTTGTCATTATCCACTACAGGAACTGAATAAATGGTAAATTTATTCATCAGTGATATCGCCTTGCTGCGGTCTTCATCGGTCACAAATTTGGTATTACTGTTCATTGCCAGCCTTGCAGGAGAAGAAATATCTCCTCCTTTTATAATGTACCGGCGAATATCTCCGTCGGTCAGGCTGCCGGCCAGTTTCCCCTCCCGGGTGATATATAAGATCCCTTTGGAATTCTTATCGATCATCTTCATAGCGTCAACTATTCCGATTTCTTCGTCAGCAATAAAAATTGAAAGATCACCTTTCATCGCAAAGCTCCTTTAATAGCTGCTTTATTGTCACAGCTGTATAATCTATCTCCTCGTCTGTGATCTGTGTGCTTGACGGTATATTCAATATCCTTGTCGCATAATACGGCGCCTTTTCAAGCTTATAGGTCAATTCTCCAAGGTAAGGCTTTTGTTCATTTATCAAGCCCCAGATCGCTCTGGTCTGAACACCTTTGTCTTGAAGCCTTGTTATGATCTCACGCATAGGGGCTGTAATGCAGTCTCGTCTGATTTCAAGTGAATAAAACCACTTGTTTGAAGATGTTCCTTCTCTGAACGGAATAAGCTTACATAGATCAAAACCTTCAAATAGCTTAGCATACTTATCATAGTTAGCTTGCTTGCGTTTTATAAACTCCGGCAATTCTTCCATTTGAGCGACACCGAGTGCTGCCTGCAGATTGGTCATACGATAGTTATATCCTATTTCATCGTGAATGTAGTAATGCGGGTCGGTCTTTGCCTGTGTGGAAAGAAACCTTATATGATCAACAACAGCAGGATCATTTGCTGTAACAGCGCCTCCGCCGCCTGTGGTGATTATCTTATTCCCATTGAAAGAGAATGCACCAAAATTACCAATAGTACCAGCATACTTGCCTGCAAGCTCACCCTCGGTATACTTGCTGCCGAGAGCTTCCGTTGCGTCCTCAACAACTTTAAGACCGTACTTGTGAGCAGTCTCCATAATAGAAACCATATCAGCCATGTTACCGAAAACGTGTACAACCACAACAGCCTTGATCTGTTTGCCGTTTGTCTTGAAGATCAGCTTTCCGTCGATATAGTCACACTCACTCTCGCAAAACTCACGGAGCTTTACCGGGTCAAGACAGAAGCTGTCATCGCAGTCAATAAAAATAGGCTGTGCAAACTGATATTTCACAGGGTTTACGGCAGCAATGAAGGTCAGCGGAGGAACTATCACCATATCACCCGGCTTAACTCCTATCTCGACCAAAGACAGATGTAAAGCAGAAGTACCACTTTGGCAAGCAGCAACGTTTTTTGTATGCAGGAACCTTGCAAGCTCCTCTTCCAGCTTAGTTATATATGCACCGCCTGTTGATACCCAGCCTTGATCTATTGCATCATCAACGTATTTTCTTTCATTCCCCTCAAAATTCGGGATAGACAATGGAATAAATTTCCCCATTCCAATTTGACCTTTCCTATTATTTTACATCTTACTGTCAAGCGATTTACCTTTTTCAATATGATCAAAGTTTGGCAGATATTCCTTGATGATAGTTACAACTTCTTCCTTTGTGGTGTCGTCCTTTTCAAAAACAGCAGCGAGCTTTTCAAACAGTTGCTGAACTCTTTCACGGCTTGGGATCGGCTTGTCCATTATGACTCCCAAAGCCGAAAGCCTGTTCATATCAACTGTTTCGGTATCGGTGTAGAACTCTTCAAAGGATTTCTCTCCCGAAGTGTTCGATGCAGAATAGTGAACGGGATACAGCTTGCTTCCTTTTTTTAGCTCCTCTGCTTTTTCAATTGCCTCTTCATCGGATGCACATTCAAGCACTTCATAACCGTATTCATGAAGCAGATTTGTTGCAATAGTATCAAATGTCATCATCTGTGCTTCTTCGAGCTTGGGGAAGAAGATCTCCCGGTTATTTCCGAGCATACACGCAAGCATACAGATCTGACCGCTTTCTTCGGGAGAAACGAAATATCTCTTGGTATCTGTGGGCGCACTCAGCGGCTGGAGCTTCTGTATCCTCGCAAGGAATCCTGCAGGAAGTGAGCCGTTAGAGAATGCAACATTTGCAAAGCGAGCAGTCTTTACAGGGAACTTATCCGAGTAAGCAAATATCAGATCCTCCATGATACGCTTGCTTGCACCCATGATATTTACAGGGTTAGCGGCCTTATCTGTGGAAACACAGAA
>CADBTF010000004.1 GCA_902797485.1 uncultured Ruminococcus sp.
GCTGCTGTGCCATACCGCCTTGTATGCCTTATGGGTCTGCACCCGGATAGCAGCGATTCTCTCAGACTGCTTCTCGGCCTTGCTCATGGCTATCTCGGCATCTATCTGTATTCCCTTGGGAACATTTATGACTGAGACTTCCTTATTGTAGCCTTTGCCTGTCTCCTTGACACTTAGCTCTGCGGGGTAGCCCTTGGTGTATATCAGCCTGGCAAGCTCCTTCTTATGCTCCAGAGTTTTCTCATAAACTGTAAAGTCAGAATGGAGCATGGCCTGCTTCCAGCTATGATACTTTTCCTCCAGATCAGAGATCTGGTCGTTGTTCATCCACTGCGAATGAGGAATGCCGGGATTTTTCTTGAGCTCGATTATCTTTTTGTTCAGGTCCTTTATTATATGAGGGGCTATCATAGCATCTTTAAAGGTGTTATCGTCAGGGTCAAAGTCATTGGCCAGGTCAGATGCTGTTTTGAGATCGTTCAGATATGCCCTTGAGAGCGGCAGCATAATGCCCAGCTTTCCTGTATTATCATAGCGGATAGCGTCTGAATCGTCATATACTTGATATTTCTTTCTGGCATATTTTTCAATTTCCTCGCTGCAGCTTGATATACTGTTATTGGCCTTATCCGCCGCCGATACAAAATGTATCAGCTGGCTGTATTTCTTGCTGCTGTAGGGGCTCTCATGCTCAAAGTCGATCTCCTTTACAGTATCGTCGATGAGCTTTATTGCATCGTTCATTCCCTCATACAGAATGGCTGCAAGCTTTTTTGAACTGTCAGAGTTTTCGCTTTGCATCAGCTCACAGATCTCTTTGTGGGTCTGCTTCTTTTCCTCCTGAAGCTTTTCAGGGTCCATGATCTCGTCAAGACTGTGGCCCTTGCTTGCAAGTGCAACAAGAGTGATGTCCACTGCCTGATAGCTCACAAGGAATTTGAAATCAGCTTTTTCACTGCTGCCCGAAGCCGCAGTCTCCCCCTGACGGAATAAATTCACCGACTCTTTTCCGAAGGGGTCAGCTTTGATAAGAAGGTCCATTTTGTGGCCGGTAAGCTCGCTGGTGTTCTGATCCTTAAATGATCTGCGGACCTTGCCTATCTCCTGTGAGTTTTTCAGCAGATGGCTGCCGACGTCGAACCATTTTTCGTATTGTTCCTTATCAAAGTAATGCTCCTCGTCGTTTTTGTCGATCAGGTCACGGAGCTTGTCGTAGGTGCCTTCGGTCTTGCTGCCAAGCTCAATGATCTCGTCCTGAGTCATGCTCCGGCCGGTCAATGACAGCTGATGCACATAGCTGTGCAGTGCGACCAGTGCCTCGCCGGTTTTCTTCATTTCCTTGTCTCCGTCAGAGTTTGGAAGCTGTGTGTACTCCTGAATGATGCTGCTGAGGTATTCAGCAAACTCACTCATAGTTTCAGAATTTATCTGTGCTAAATCAACTTTTCCTGGGAATGGCATTTTAATGACCTCCTTGTATATTTGTGCTGCTGATCTCTGATTTCATAAGTAATACCCTTGCTGGATATAAATGGGTGCAGACACCTGACATATTTTTATTTCAGCGGATCGTATGCGGTAAATATTCTGTTATCGGTTGAAAATAAATGTACAGTGTGGTATAATAGCTTCAGTTCAAATTGATCGAAAGGTGAACCGAAATGAAGATCAGATACCAAAACGAGCATCTCCGGGAACGTGTAAAAAAAGATACTCTGCTCTTTCCCGAGACTGTGGGAATAACGCTTTTCGGGCTTGCGCTGGTTAGCATCAGCATCGTCAGCACCTTACTTGATATGCCCTTCACAGATGCCGGGTTTTTCAGCGTGCTTAAAGACGAACACCCCATATGCTTAGGCTTCGGCATAACCTTTCTGATAGCAGGCGGGATATTCATACACCTTACCAGGAGCTTTAATGTGCCAAAGCATTACCGCCCAGCCTGCGGAAGTGTGAGATACACTCCCGAGGAGATCGACAGTGAAGCCAGCCTGCCGGGATCAAAGTGGTACCACGGCTACGATATATACGTCACACCTAAGCTTATCATCGGCTGCAGCAGAGGCATGACAGCAGTGGAGTTCGATGATATAAAAGAGGTCAGGGTCAAGAAGAAACGCCGCAGTGAATCCGACCGCACATCAAGCCATGTAAGCCTGCTCTCAGGCAGAAAGATCTACAGGCAAAAGGAATACTTTTCCTGCATCATCACCGTCATAACAAAGAACAACAAGCGTTTGAAGCTTTGCGACAGCCGGGACCTGTCCGGCGAGGTGATATTGAAGATCATTGAGGAGCGCTGCGGCAGCGAAGTCCTGAAAAAATAAACGGAGGTGAATTATGCAGTTTGTCAAAGCCGATAAAGGCAGCATTAATGACCTTATCCGGTTAAGGCTTGAATATCTTCTGGAGGACTACGGCGAGATACCCAAGGACAGGCTTGACCTTATAGCCGGGAGCCTGCCTGATTATTTCCGTAAACATCTGAATGACGATCTTTTCGCATTCATTGGCAGTGAGAATGGCACCGCCGCAGGCTGTGCTATGCTTTATGTTTCTGAGAAGCCTGCCAACCCCAGCTTCATAAACGGCAGGACGGGTTCGGTGCTGAACGTCTACACAAGGCCGCAGTTCCGCCGCCGGGGGATAGCAAGGGAGCTTATGAAAATGCTGCTCGCAGAGGCAGAAAGGCTGGGGCTTGACTATGTAGAGCTGAAATCTACAGATGTGGGTCAGCCGCTTTACAGATCAGTGGGGTTTGAAGATGCGGTGTCGAAATATCACAACATGAAATACGTGATCGACAAGAGAAATCTGTGAAGACCGCTGCTGTTGCAGACATCAGATGAGGTGAGCTTTTTGAAGATAGAAAACAACATTTTAAAGCACTACCTGAAAAACGTGTATTTTATAACCGGCACTGCCTATGCCGGAAAATCCACTACTGTAAAAATGCTTGCTGAAAAATACGGCCTGGTGCTCTGCGGGGAGAACTATCACAGTGCCGTGTCGGATATGATCGCTTCCCCTGAAAGCCAGCCGGATATATCCTGGCTGAACAGCCTTTCCGACTGGAAGGAGTTTGTTACCCGCCCGCCGGAGGAGTATGAGCGCTGGATATACAGTGTCAGCAGAGAGGCCGCCGGATTTGAGGCAGCGGAGCTCATCTCACTCTCAAGAGACAGAAAGGCCATTGCTGACACCAATATCCCCATAGATATTCTGAAAGAGATCTCAGACTATGATCATATAGCTGTAATGCTTTCGCCCCAGTCCATGAGCGTTGGCCGTTTCTTTGACCGCAGCGACCCTGACAAGCAGTTTATCCTGAATGTGATAGAGAGCTGCGACGACCCGAAAGCTGTCATGGAAAACTACCGGCAGGGGCTGATGCTGATAAACAGCCAAAAGCACTATGACGAATACGCCGACAGCGGATTTTTTACCGTTGTCAGAGAGGACAGCGGAACAGACACCAGAGAAGAAGTGTGCGATAAGATAGCAAGGCATTTCGGGTTTTTAAAGTAACAGCTGTATCAGAACAATGCTTCCTCCGCATATAATACGCAGGAGGAATGACTATGACTGAATACAAGCTTGATATCCCCGCCCAGATAGATTACGCCCGCAGGTGGGCTTTTTCGCACAACCCAAGATTTTATAACTTTGAACATCTCGGCGGAGACTGCACTAATTTTGTTTCGCAGTGCATTCTTGCCGGCGGAGCAGTGATGAACTACACCCGTGATACCGGCTGGTACTACAATTCTCTGCGGGACCGTGCCGCTGCCTGGACGGGCGTGGAGTTCTTTTACCGGTTTATGGTAAACAACAAAAGCACCGGCCCCTTCGGTGAGCTTGTTCCTGTTTATGCTGCCGCTCCCGGAGATGTTATCCAGCTGGGTGACGGCATAGGCTACTATCACAGCCTGTTTGTGATAGATGTGAAAGAGGGCGTTCCATACATTGCAGCTCATACATACCCGGCCTTTGACCGACCGCTGACAAGCTATCACTATGAGCAGCTGCGGTGCATAAGAATTATCGGCGCAAGGCGCTGGTGACATTATATCGAAAAGCCCCCACGGCTTTAACACGAGTTACGAAATTATGAACAATTCCATGCAGCTAAAGTTCTGTCAAGATATTTGTCATTAAGCAAACAAGCAA
>CADBTF010000005.1 GCA_902797485.1 uncultured Ruminococcus sp.
CGATAAGGCTATCGAGGTGCTGCTTGCCAAGCGTCAGGATAATGAGCTTCTCAGTAAGCTGATCGAGCATGGGGAGTTCTCTAACATGATAAATGCTATTGATCTTTATGTGAAGCAGCTTGCGGCGAATTCGATCAACACAATAAACAACCTCACTGCGGTGGTGCAGCGCGGAGTTGAGAATTATGCGGCAGGTGCTGGTATGCCCGACGGGTATGGCGAAGCGATGAACTATATCAACGAAACAAAGGTCAACGAGGATGAGTTCCTGCGCTATCGCATCACCGAGCGTTTTAATCAGATCATACGGGATCTATATGCTGAAAATAACGCTGCTGCTCGGGAGCAGGTACCGCCGATCATCTCCGAAACCAATGCAATGTCCGGGTATATGGTGGACATTTTGGATAAGGTCAAGTCGGGCGAGGTTCAGTTCGATAGCCCCGAGCAGGCTGCGGTGTTGTTGGTGGAGAGGATGGGGGTACCAGATGAAGGCATGAAAGAATATATTGGTTTATTGATGGATGATGATGGGGCTAATGAATAAAAAACCGAACTGAGATGTTTATAGAAACAGACGTCATGGTTTATGATATTATGTAGAAAACAAATAGTTTCTATTGTATTTGTCAGCTTTTTGTGGTACAATCCCTTCGTTAGCTTGATGTTTTCTTCACAATTACATTATACCACAAAATGATAAGCCTGGCACTACCTTTTCGGTGTGTCAGGCTTCTTTTTCCTTGGCGGAGGTTTAACAGCCCCATTTTCCGCCGAGTTTTACAATCGCCTACGTATTTTGTACAGCTGTGTACAATCATCGGTGAACAAAGCAGGATATTTTCTGTTTACAAAAAACCATCAAAGACGTTGACAATAGGCTCCCGAAATGATATAGTTTACTCAAAAGAACACGACACGACAGTCAAAAGGAGGTAGCCTATGCTTTTGGTAGTATTACTGCTGCTATTGATAGCTTTGAAATACAGTCAGATCAAATACCGCATTATGCTAGCGTCAGCTTCATTTGGAATAAAAATACTGGAAGTACTGGGGCTGATCCTGGTTATAAAGTTCATTGCAGGCGCCTGACGTAAAAAAAGCTCACCGCCCTCCCGACTCGGGAGGGCGGTGTTTTTCTCGGGTCTTCGTGGAACACAGCCAGGAGATCAGTCAAATATGTCAGGTATCTCGCCGGTCCATATTGGACTGGGCCAATTAAGGTTGGGATTATCATAAACATACCTTTCTTTCTCAGCATCATAATGTCCGGCCCTTGCTTTTTCGTAAAGTATCCTGAATGTAGAATCTGCAGAGACGACCTTGCTTGCCATACCATGTTCAAAAACATCTCCGGTATACTTATGGTCATGGGTCTTTACGTATTCATACACCTTTTTGGCAATGTATTTATTGCTTTTATTATTAGTAAACGAAAGCATTCCCCATATCGCTTCTATCGTTTCTTCAATAGTTTGATTTTTACTAAATTCATATTTGTTGCCTTCGAATATTGTATGATATTTCTGACATTCTTTTGATATAGTTTCATTTACTTCCCGAAGCTCTTTCTTATGCTTGTACTCTTCATTTTTGATGTTGTATTGGTTCTGTATCTTCATTGTGTCATGCTCAGACATATTATAATAATACATTTCTTCTGAATGCTCATACTTCTTTATCAACCTGTAGAAAAGACAGCCATCGTCATAGATCCCGCCGGAATAATAAACGTCGTTTTGTTCAAGAGCATTGTATATTTTTTTTACCAGATCAATATACAGTTTATTTCGATTATTATTATACATAAAAAACAGATACCAGATGACTTCGATCATACATTCGCAGCGATAACAAAAATCACTTTTGTATACAGTATTATTTTGCAGCTCAATAATCTTTTCTATGCAGTCATTTACATAATGCGTAAGTCCGTATTCGCTATTGTATTCACCCAAAAAGGGCGTGTCGATCCTTGTGTAGTATTCTTCGTCATAATATGAAGCAGCTGCTGCGGCTCTTTTGTCGTGTTCGATTCTATCCAGCCGTTCCTGTTCCTCACGCTTGTGTTCTTCCCATTGTTTCCGCATTTCATCCTTACGTTTTCGCTCTTCTTCTTGCTTTTTAAAAGCCATTAACTGAATATACGGAATACCATATGCAAAAAACGAACCGACAGCCAGACATATGATACCGATAGCCAAATATTCTGTGGAATGTTCGTCTAGTTGTCCAACATCTATAAAAGAGCCGCAAGAAGATAAAAGTGCGAAACCTCCAAAGACCATAACAATTATCCCAAATATTTTCATGATATCACCTCATAATTAATTTTTCCTGCAATGGCTCAGTTATTGTGCCGTGCCTTTTTCATACGGCTGGCTGCTGTGGAGTTTTTTCAGCTTTTCAAGCTTGATTGCCGGTCTCTCGTGGAAGACTTCACCCTTGGGATATTTGCTCACCAAGTATTCAAGGATCGCTGTACATTCGTTGTATTCATCGTCGGTAAGGCTGCGGCTTAGCGCTATTTGTAAATAGCAGCCCACAAGATTGTCCTTCATATTGTCAAGCTTTCCTTCAAGCCTGCTGTCGTGTTCAAAATCTTTTACCTTTTCAAAAAGTCTGCGGCGTATCTCAATAGACTTAGGGTAGTTCTTCATATAGAAATAGGTCGAAGCCAGCGTTTCACAGCTTTTGGCATAATCAAATACCGTATTGTTGTTCTGATCATCCTCATATGCTTTCTGACGGAGTTCAAACGCCTTAGTCTGGTTCTCAATAGCCCGATCAAAGCATTGATAGGGTGTGACCAGATCGTCCTCAAAAAGGATTGAGCTGTATCTGTCAAAGAATTTGCCAAGATTCAGATACAGAGCTCCGGTGTCGCTGTAATAGATAGCCTGAGTTGCCTTGCTGACTGCTTTGTCCTTCTTTTCCTCAAACAGAAGGCGGACACCCTTATGCATATCATACGCTTGCTTGAGCTGGGATATATTCTCGCTTTCCGACTGCACAAGAGAATAGATCAGTCCCGAATGATAGTGGATGTCGTCATCAAAGCTCATTTCAAAGGGGAGCGGCTCACTTCCGTTCATCTCGCACTCAAGCATTTTCAGAAGCTTGAGTGCCAGCTTTAAAGCAAACTCATACAGCTTGCTTTGATCGAATATATCCGTTGCATAATACAGCTTGTCAAAGACCTCCTGAGAATTGATCTTTGCCTTGTTACAGCACTTTACAAGCAGCTCGTTACAGCTGATATTATACATAAAGGAGTTAGCTCTCATAACAACTACTGCCGTACACATGGCCTTGTTTACCGCCTCGGCAGGGATATCCTCGCTGTTTACGACAAATCTAAGCATAGCCGATATGAGCTGGCTGATCCTTTCTGTGAATGGCTTTGTTTCAATAATATCGCAGAGGGCATAAGTCAGAGCCTCCGCTATGCTTTTTCTTCTGCCGGCATCAGGCATCCGTTCGTTTATGTATGTGCTGCCGCTTACAGCGATCGATACGTGTGAAGAAAGCAAAAGCTGATCTCCGCAAGACTGTATCAGAGCCTGGTTTATCAGACCTTCAACAGCTGTACCGGAATTCGACGGGGTATCAGGGAATGCCGCCTTCAAGGCGCTGTCAGCAGCACAGCAGAAATATTCCCTGTCCGCAGTACCGCCGGCATTCCCGAGAAGATACAGTACAATCATCTCCTGCTTGGTCAGGATGACCGAATAGCAGTTCAGAAGATGTGTGGGGAATGTAAGACTGAGGGGCTTAGCGTTCGGGTGATCTCAAGGCACATATGTAAAGCGTTCGTCTCCGATGTATCCGGAGGAACTGAGCCGTGAGTACATCTCATTGAGAGTCAGGCCGTTTTGCTCCATCATTTCTGCCAGGAGTACAGCAGCGGTATAATTGTTTTCAAGCATTTCCAGGATGCTTCCGAGGTGATTCTTTTCGGACTCATCCTTTGCAGCAGCTGCAAGCTGAGAATCCGGCTGGCAGCGGTTGATAAAAAGTGTACGAGCAAGCTCTTCGCTGCAGCTGACTTTTACAGTATTGCCGGTAAAGGAAGGAATGTCGCAGGTGGTTATAAAGGTTTTCACAGCGCCCGAAGAAGTGTAGATCTTGGATATGAAGTCAGAGGCTTTCTTGAGCGGTCTGCCTTCCTCGCTCAGGTCGGCGAGAGAATAACCGTCGAGGACAAGGTATTTCGGTCTGCAAGCCTTTATCAGCCCGATGCTGTCATCAGAACTATCAGCCCCTCTTCCTTCAAATCTAAGATTCATAATATCTTTCGTAAGACCTTCACCCGTTGCTCTGATAAACACAGTATTCATATCAGGGGCACCTGTGATCCTGCGTATCAGCGTGGATTTTCCTGATCCGTGAGTCCCGAAAAGAACTATCATACTGTGACCTTCATAAAGCTTCTTTCTGATCTCTTCACGCTTGCTGTCACAGCCGATGCAGTTCAGAAGTGCGTACGAAAAGTTGTCGATGAATTTCACATCACTTTCCTGCGGCGCAAGATCAATGATCTTTACTATCCCATCGTTGATAAGCTTAGTATTGATACTGAGTTTGGTGAAACCGCAGTCTATGAGACACTTTCCGTTGTCCGAATCTACTTTTTCTGTTTCCAAAAGGTTCAGTTCGTTTACTCCGGTCATTTCTTTAAAGATAACATTGATCCTGGATCTGTAATTCCTGAATGAACCTGAGGAAGTCATATAGAGAGAGTTGCTTTCATGGATCGGCTCAGAACGGAGGATAATTTTGTTTTCGCAGTCCGAGGGTTCATAATAATAATAACAGCATCCATCGTTTTCTGCAAGCGCCGCGAAGATATCTTCGTATGTTTCCCTATCGCTGCGGGAATACTTTCGTTTCGAGGCCATTATCACCTCATCGGCAAGATCTGCCAGCTCATTCCCGTTGTAGAAATAAAGCTTTTTTGGCATATATGACACACTCCTTTTTTGGGGGTAGCTGTAAGCTGTTGCTTCGCATAGTGCGATAACTCACGCAAGAAGACCTTCCGTGTCATATTATAGCATAACGGATCATATTTTTCAAGTTTTTTTCAAAATCATACTCTGCCGTAAAAATACCGAAGCGCCGCATCCTGATCCTGCATTACAGTGCTGATGCTGTTGGGAGAGTATTTGCTGCCAGTGTACATTACGCTGTTGCTCTGGGCAAACCGGAGCAGTTCTTCAGAAGCTGAGCGGTCAAAGAGATAGTACTGATATACCCAATATGCTTCGGCAAATTCTTCGCATCGTCTGTTTTTTTCATCGTTTCCTATACCTATCCGGAATATCTTCATATACTCTGTCTTGACGTTGTTGATCCCAGTCCGTCTCTGATCCTCGGGCATGAGATTGCCGGGTACTTGATTATCCGGCATCGCACCGGTGAGACGTCTGCGGACTCCGGCAAGGAAACGACCGTCTGTTCTTCCCTCGGGAGCTGTTGGCATGGTACTGATGATCTTGGGCTGTGAGCTTTTGACTATCAGAACTATCCCGATTGCGGCAAGAACGATAAACGATGAAAAGTCCCCTGTGGACAATGCCGATATACCCGTAAAGATCAGAAATATACCGATACCTTTCTTCAACATCCGGATCCCTCCCCGATATTTAAACAAAAAGCTCCATGCCGGTATGCTATGGCATGGAGCTTATGCGCTGATGCTCAGTCATCTATCCAACCGCTTCCGTCACAGGCTCCGCAGGTCTGTTTGCGTGAGCCCTGGCAGTAATAACATACCGAGCCGTCTTCAAATGTGCCAGTGCCTCCGCAGCGATAGCATATATGAACGCCCTTTCCGCCGCAAGCTGAACAAGTGTGCATGGTGTGTTCCTCCTTTTGATATTATTCGTTATCTGTCCTCGTAGTATTCGCAGTCCGAACCAGTGCGGCTCACCTTGCAGTCACAGACCTGGCAGTAGCCGTCGTAATTGTAGAATTTGCAGTTGCAGCACATATTTCAACCCTCCTTTCAAACAGTCATGACTTTCTTTTCTGTTTTTTTACCTGATATGATTGTATCATATCTGTCCGGTTTTGGCAACAGCCTGACAATGGGATCGTGTACGATCTTCAGAGGCTTAGCATCTCCTGAGTATGTACATGGATCGTACATCGGAGTATCGTCATTACTGCAGCGAAGGAGTTATAACGATATTATCCAGCGTTCCCGAAACCTCAATGTGTGAGTAGTCGGGATTATTTGCGGCGTATTCACGGAATGCGTCGTCAAAATAGAATTCTGCTGCGCTCCTCAGAGTCCTCACACCGAAGGAGTTGATGTCATCTGCTGCTTCATTGAGAAACTGCTGAAATAGATCTGTTCCTAGCTTTGTGATCAACAGCAGATGCCTCTTCTCGGCAGTTTCACGGATACATTTTGCAGCAATGTCCTTTACTGCTTCTCCTTTTAAGGAGGAAAACTTGATTATCGCTGTCATGCGGCTGATCACCTCGCGGCGGAAAGCTTTGGATTCGTAAAGCTTCTTCTTTGCTTCGGCAGTCTCGAGACCTATTGCCTTTGATAATGGGAGGTCTGAGGCTGCCTCTGAAAGCTTTTCCTCCGATCCGGCAGCCTGACCGAAGCCGAGAGACTTGGGCTTGTCTATCTCAACATTGCTGGTGAAGAATATCACACAGCCGGAAAGATCATAAAAGCTCTCGCCGTTTTTAAGTGTCTTGCCGTTGGTCTCCAGCTTGCCTGTTTCCATTGCCTGCATGATCACTTCGGTGCAGTTCGCGGCAGCCTTCTCCACTTCCTCAAAAACGAATACTGTGTTCGGATGCTCCTCGAGCACAGAGAATACTCCGGGTTCATCGAAGCCCACATAGCTCGGAGCTGCTCCTATCAGTCGGGTGATGTCTCCCTTTGTTTGCAGCTGAGTGCAGTCATACGGACGGTAATACAGCTTTTGGCTGTCCTTTAGCTGCTTGTTTATTGCATCTACCAGGTACTTCACCGATTCTGACTTTCCGGTCCCGGGATCTCCGTAAAGGAATACCGTGAGCGGACGGGTCTTATTCTTGGTGCAGAGGTAATTGGTCACCAGGTAGATCATTTTGCGAAGCACAAGCTCCTGACCGAAAATGTTTTCGCTGACATGTATAAATATCTTGTCCCTGTCAAGACGAAGCAGTCTGCTACTGTTTTCAGGCAGGGTGACGCCGTCTCTGTCATACTGCATCTCTGGACGCTCCGGTGCGGGAGTGCGTACCGTGTCACGGGGTGCTGCCGGAGCCGCCTGCGGCTCCGCAGGTGCAGAGCCCTTGAACCTTGCAAGGAATCTTCCAAGCTCATCAAAACTTGAGAAGGTAGCTTCACCGCTTTCAAGCCATCTGCGTATCTGCTCATCGCTGCCGGTGTATTCCACCGGTGCATCAACACAGATCAGGGCTATCCTGTCTCCGCCGAAGTATCTGAATTCCACGGTGCAAACTCTTCTGCCACAGTCTTCGGGCATCATGACTTCATCGAAGATATAGCGTCCAGAGCCGGATCTCATACTGTTGAAAAGTGTAGTATAACCTCTTTCGTTTTCGCACATTTTTGTCCAGTCTTTCATTTTACACACCTCGTTTTTATCTGGTCTTTCTCGTGTCTCTGATCCTGCCCGCAAGCAGTTCAAGTCTGCCTTTTCCGCCGCACACAGGACAATTAGGTTCCGGGGTCTGACCTATCGCAACTGTAGCGTAAGGAAATGCAAGGTCAGATTCTGCTGCAGACAGGGAATCCAGCGGATCAAAGGCGGGAGCGTCCAGAGCATCTTCTTCGCAGCGTGTCATTATGTAGTTCTTGGCTGCGTATCTGTCAAGACGGCGGTAGTATTTGGTCGTTCTTTCATTGTAGCAAAGCATCAACAGAGAAAAATAGGTCTTTATCGAATTCATGTGCTCGGGCAGACTGAATGGGGCATTCCCCGATCTTCCTGTACTTTCCTGATCCTTGTCCGAAAGCATTTTCCTGTATCTTGACTCAAGCATACATCTGGGGCAGGCGGCGGTCACTCCGGGATACGAAAACAGTACCTCATGCCCCAAAGCACCTTTAAAGACCTGTCCTGCAATGTAAGGAATACCGAATTTTAACGCCAGCTGCATAGCTCTGTCCTGAGCGTAGAAATCGTCCGTACAGCCGCAGATAATGGTGTCAGCTGCTTCTGTTCCTCTGATGTTGGTAAGCGCTGCGAATTCATCATCGCTGATCTCGTCGGTCAGGAAGCGCTCGATGCAGGTGACCTTTGCAAGCGGGTTAGTGTCCTTGATCTTACTTTCAATCACTCTTGCTTTTGATAGACCGATTTCTGAAACAAAGGCTCCCTGAGTTGCAATGTTTGCAGCTTCATATACATCTCCTTCAAAGATCACAAAATTCCCGACACCGCTTCTTGCAAGAGCAAGCGCCTGCTCTCCCGCTGTACCGCAGCCGATCATTACGGCCTTCTTTCTGCTCATAATATCTGAAGGAAGTATTTCTTGTATCCTGACGAAACGATCCTTTGATCTTTCATCCAGAAGACGAAGCTTCTCCTGCTCTTTTGCATCACGGGCGCTGCTGACTATGTTGAGCTGCGGCTTTTCCACCGATACCGAGCGCTTTACCACATAAGGATAGATGTTGATGTCTCCGCTTAGATCATCCGACACCTGAACGATCGGTATCATCAGTTCGCCTCCCACGTCAACTATGTCGATGATGTGCTTGGCGTTTGCAATATCCTGACTTGAGGGCGCTGTTACTCCTTTAGGATGCGAATGTATGATACCCATAAACCTGATATCGTTGTCGTTCCACCTTCTGATCTCTGCATTAAGCGCTTTAGTGTTCATCGTGTATGTGCCCGATGAAGTCGCGGCGTAGACGTCAAAATAGTAATGATCTATCGTTTTGCCATCGCTTGACCCGAGGATGCCTCCGGATTCCGGCCTGCGCTTGCCTATCGTCTCCCGTATCTGAGACAGCACCTCTTCGGTCATATTAAGTGCCCTGGTAGAATTGCAGATGGTTTTTGATCCGTATTTCTTTTTGTTTGTTCTGAACACAGTCTCACTTCCTTCTTTATAGCTCGATAACTCCAAGTCTTTTAAGCACAGGCTGTATCACCTCAAAAGAACCGCCGAATCTGATATAGTATGCCGTTATCTCCGACCAGGTGCTTGCCAGCAGCTTTATTGATTCCAGCGACTGCACCCTGCCTGTCCAGCATATGTAGTTCAGCACATCGTTTTCTGGATCTATCCTTCTGGGACAGCTTCTAAAAGGCGGGTTGTATTGCATGAAGGTCTTGATCTTCCTTTTCATTTCATCTCCGCTCTCGACCAGTCTGTGGGTCTGGTGCCCTCCGGTGCTTCTATTGGCGGCATATTGAGCGTAGTTAATAGGTGATAGGATATATGCTCTCCAGCCAATCTCTTCTGAGATCTTGACGAGTAGGAACTCTACAACGAGGTTACCACCTTTAGTCCGGTAAAGATTGTTGAAATACTCCATACAGCCTCACATCCTTTATTGATGATACAGCCTGTGCAACAAAAGACTGTTTAGACTTTCAGCTTCTTATATAAGCTTAACGATTGATGATATAGTGATTTCCGTGGATGCCTCAGATGCCGCACCAGGTACCGCTGTCCAGCTCTCCCTGTCTGCCGCCGCACCAGGTACCACCGTCGAGATCACCCTGTCTGCCGCCGCACCAGGTACCGCCGTCGAGATCGCCCTGTCTGCCGCCGGTAAAGAATACGCCGTCAAGGTTGCCCTGTCTGCCGTCTGCAATTATAACAGTAGGTATTGATTTCTTATAGAAGGTGTTTCTTGTTTTCATAGTTTTTTCTTCCTTTCTTTGATTTTATGTTTAGTTGTTTTGTTTGGGCGGGCAATTTCGGATCCTGAATGTCCGTCCTTTGATCCGGATCATTTCAGCTCGGGGTGTTTTCCCTTTTGCTGATTTCATTTTAACTCCTTCTGGAAATTTAGTCAAGAATGCAGATCAGTAGTTCATGTACATATCACTTGAAAACAATCTCCGCGTTGTTGTACAAAGTCTGTACAAAATGCTTTCACCCCAGAAAAACGGAACCTGCTTCTCATAGGTTGAAAAGATATAACAAGAGCATCGATAGTTTCCTTCATCACAATGAGCATCTGCTGTATGGCGGCAATGCTTTTGCGTTCCCCTGTAATTCATGATTAAATATTAACCTATCTCCCAATTCTGCTGTGTATTGCTGACAGGTGTTCAGCGGGAAGGGGCTATTGCAGCCCCAAGAAAGAAAAAAGGGGCTGTTGCAGCAGCAGCCCCCCAATACATTATTAAATCGGGATATCAGTTTTACAGTCTCCGTGCAAAATGTACGGAGTGAGTGCTGAGAGTGGATGTGTCAAGTGAACAGCTGGGACATGATTGCTTTAAAGGTGTTGTTGCCTGAGTACTTTTCCTCGGTATCGGCGATCAGCTTTCTGATATGTTCTAAAGCATTGCGCTTTAACTGAGAACTGTCGGAGTTTATCAGTTTTCGGCTGCTGTCCGAGTTTGCGATTAGAAGCATACGTTTTATGTCGGCAAAAGTATATATGCTGTCAGCATACTCATACTCGTTCAGTGTACACGGCCTTAGTTTTGATATTCCGTCGGCAAACAAGTCTACTGTCTGTTTATATTCATCTTCTCCGATCACCCCGAATCTTTCGTCGGAAGGTTCAAACAGTATCAGTATCGCCAGCTCCGGGTATAGTCTGCGAGTCTCATTTTTCAGCTCCATCTCGGAGCGCAGCAGATCAAGAATGTATTCGCCGCTCATATACTCGTCGGGAGCAAGCTCCGGATACAGACGGTAAGCATATGCCCTCGCGCAGTTCAGAAGCGGCTGACTCATTCCGTCAGTCAGAACAAACAGCTTTTTAAGATATTTCAGAGTGAACTCATTCGGCAACTCCATTTCTCTGTTCACATAGGAAGCTCCGTTTTCGTCAAGCTGTATATACCCTTTTACAATCAAAAAAATAAGTGACTTAGCTGTATACAGTATCTGTGTTCCGGTTGCGCGCAGGATCCCTGTTGTCAGCTTTTCAAGGCAATTGTACATCGTATCAAACGCTTTCTTGAAATCAATTTCCAGAAGTGCGTTTTTAAATATCCACATCGCCGGAGCACTATACATTCTATAAACCAAATTGGCAGAATAATTATACCCGTTTTCCGCGTTCCTTTCCAAAAGCTCCTGCCCCTCGCGGAAGAGCTCTCGGGCATCTGTCTTTTCGGGATAATAGTTTTTCAGCTGGTCTTCGCTGCAGAAAATATTCTGAGAATTCTTGATAAGTGCTTTTGCACGCTGGTTTTCTACCCGGAGTTTTCTGCTGC
>CADBTF010000006.1 GCA_902797485.1 uncultured Ruminococcus sp.
CTCATCAGAGAACTCAGCGGAGTGTATCTCGCCCTGTCTGTAATTGTACATCGCATCAATCATTTGTATCTGTCCTTTCGGTTTTATCATTGTAAAACCAACCGTCCAAACTTTACCAAATAATTGTTGTTAAGGTGTTGCTTACGGCACTCCTTCGGCAAAAAACGTGCGGTCATGAGAATACTTGACGATCTGAAGCTCGACACCTATCTGATAAGCTATATCGGACAGTTCAGATTCAACGAGAACGAGCGGTATGTGGAATCGGTACATCTGTATTCCGACTGCTCGTCGGGGCTTGTTATGAACATGACCTGCCAGTGCGGATATTTCATCATAGACTTCACTCAGGATTTTGAGGGCGGCAAGTATATAAACGCCCTTGCCGAGAGCTTTGCAAGTGCAGGTATCCCGCTTTCTGTATCGAACGAGATCATATATTCCACGCCCTGTGATACGCTTATGAGAGATATGCCGTCTGAAAAGGTCATCGACACAGGATATGTGAGCTTGTGGAACAAGACCGTTTCTGCGAATGTGGATGCGTTTCGTTTTATCAAGCGCAAGACCGTCAGCGGATATACGGCAATAGAAAACGCATTTGTCAAAGCATTTTTGCTTTGTGACGGTGAAACGGTCTCAGATGCCAAGCTCAGGCTTGCAGAGGAACAGCTGCAAAGATGTATCGCCAAGCGTGAGGCGATTCTGAAATATAAGCTGACATCGTAGCATATTGCAGCAGCAGTTACACTCTTTTTATCGGAATACTCGATTATGTCGCTCACGTTTTTGAATAACGGGTTGAAACCCATTGATGATTATGGTATAATAGGAAAAATAACTGTGTGGTGTATGCTGCTGATAATAATAGCGGACATATCGGTATTCCAAAAGAATAAAAGAAAATAAATGCTGATATACTTAAGGAGGTATAAATATGTGGAATGAAGTCACTGATGCATGGAAAGGAGCTTTCAGGGAAGCGTGGATATCCTTCATCTCAGGAAGCACACCTATAGGTGCTGTACTTTGCGATCGGGAGGGAAAGATCATCTTATCCGATCACAACCGTAACCATGAGGATCAGACGATAAATAAAAAGATCGCCCATGCAGAAGCAAATCTGTTAAGATCCTTGGATACCTCTGTGTATGATCCAAAATCATTGACACTGTATTCGACAATGGAGCCGTGCCCTATGTGCATGGGAACGATAGTTATGGCGAATATCAAAACGCTCCGCTATGCGGCGGCGGACACACACTGCGGAATGACACATCTTGTTAAGATCGACCCGTATTATTCTTCTCAAAATGTTTCCTGTGTCTACGAGGGCAAAGAGCTCGAACAGTTCCAGCTCACGATCCAGTCATATTATGAGCTGAGATATATAGAGCAGGGTGCCGACGGTCATGTGCTTGGAAAGTTTGCGGAGCATTGCCCGTCAGCAGTAAAAACAGCAGAGAGATTATTCAAAACAAAGTGGCTCGATAAAGCAGCCGAAGCAGAAAAAGACGTAGGAGAGGTTTATGATCACATTATTACGGAGATCAAAAGCCTCGGGAATGCAGTTGTGAGTGAAGCATTTCGGTCAGCGGCTGAAAATGGTCAAATAATAGAGACAAATCGACATTTGACGGAGAAGAAATGAATGAAATGCAATAATTGCAATGAAGAAATGAAAATGGATCATAAGATAAAAATTCATGGAGCCTCATTATCAGCTTATATTTCGTTGAAAAAGGAAAAAGAGGAGAAACAAATCAACACAGCTATTTGTCCTAAGTGCTGCAAAATCGAGTTTTGCACTGAATAATAAAATTAGATTTATAGCTCCAAACAATTTTAGCCCCGAGCCGGACATTGTAATAACTTTGCACTAAGTCCCCATAAACTTAATATCGCTCTAAAACAAGGGCAACACTCTTCCCTAAAGGAGGGTGTTGTCCTTTATTATTTACTGTAAAATGTAAACTTTTTAATGTTATTATAAGGCTAAATAATTTACAAATCAATATATCGAAATTCACATAGCACAACCACTATATATTGTATAGTTTTTGAAACCTCGTATTTTATCAAAATAAGTTTTCTCATAAAATACCTACAGAGTAAAAAATGATGACTGGAGCATAACAATGCTCACTTTGTCAGAATAAAACTCGAAGAACTCGTTAAAAATATGAATAAGGAGACGGTACGTTTATGAAAATAGATTACAGAGAATTCGGAAAGAAAAAGATTGCTTTGATTTGGCTGACCAACGAGGAACAGCAGACAGAAACCGCCCGTGTTAATGTATTGACCGAAAGGCTTTCGCAGGAGGGTTATATTACGGTCATATATCGCTCGGGCAGCAAAGACCTTGAGACCTATACAAAAGGGCTTTTAAGACAAAATCTATCAGCAACTTAAACCACATAAAAAGTGAGCAAAGGTTTACCCCGGTCTTGATAAGGTCGGGGGTTTTTGTCTTAACAGGAAGACGATGCTTGCTGTCATGATCTGTTATTACGGCAATATATGCCGATCATCCGTCATATCACCCCGAACAGCGCAGTAAGATCAGCATCGTCGATGACCCTTTCGGTGATGCTGTCAGCGTTGGAGAGCATGGCCTCCACCTTGCTTTCCAGCGCCACCTTGATGAACCTGTCGGCATCTATCCCGCGCAGCTCGAAAAAGTAAAAGGGGTTCTCATCGAGCCGCACACCTATACCGTACATGACTGCGGCAACGTGCTTGCACATCAGCGCCCAGTCGGGGCAGCTGCAATTGAAGCTGATCTCCCTCGGAGATGGGAACAGGCCGTCCTTTCCGGCGAACAGCTCCCGCAGCTCATCAGGGAATTCGCCCCTTATCAGCGCCTCCATATTTTCTATCCTGCGGCTGCATTTTTCGATGATCGCGCTGCATTTTTTCTCGGACAATGGGCTTATTCGTATTTCCACCTTGTAGGGTGTTTTGCGGGTGCCCTGAACTCTTGCCTCCACCTTGCCCTTTTTTATTTTCAGGTCGATGACCGTTCCGGCCTTTACATATCTTTTGCCGCGCCCAAGTCTGCTCTCGTAATCGGCATAGCGTTCAAGGTTTGCGCACCATGCCTGCCCCCACCAGCTGGTGCAGATTTTCTGCCTGCTGAATGGTTCTATCGGTTCATATTTCAGCTTCTTTTTCTCCGCTGAGGAGGAGCTTGCTTTTGCTTTTCTGCGCAGCTCATCGACCGTCGGCTGAGAATACTGTTTGTCAGTTTCCCAATATCTGCTCATAGCTCTCAACCCCCTTATTTCAGCTCAAGCCGCATAAGCTCAAGCAGCTCGCTGTCGTTCATTTCGGTTATCCATTTCTCGCCTCCGGCACCGATGATGCTGTCGGAAAGCTCTTTCTTGCTGCTGATGACCGCATCTATCTTTTCCTCGATAGTTCCCTCGGACACGAGTTTGTGGACGATAACATTCTTTCTCTGCCCTATGCGGAAGGCTCTGTCGGTCGCCTGATCTTCAACAGCCGGGTTCCACCAGCGGTCAAAGTGGATAACATGGTTTGCCGCCGTCAGATTGAGCCCCGTTCCGCCGGCCTTGACAGACAGTACCATAAAGGGCACATATTCCTCGCCGTTGAAGCGCTCCACCATTTCAGTGCGCTTTTTCACAGAAACTCCTCCGTGGAGCACAAAACCCTTCCGGTGGAATATGCTTTCGAGATACTTAGCAAGATGCTCGGTTATCTCCCTGTACTGTGTGAACACCAGCACACGCTCACGCTTTTCAAGGATCGTTTCGCAAAGCTCCTGGAGCATTCCGAATTTTCCGCTCTCGGCGGGGTCATAGCCCTCCTGACCTATGAACTGGTCGGGGTGGTTGCATATCTGCTTGAGACGAAGTATTGCCGCCAGCACAAGTCCCCTGCGCTCCATTTTTGAGTGAGGATCAGCAAGCACCTTTTCCAGCTCTGAAACCTGCTTGCGGTAAAGCACCGTCTGCTTTTTGGAAAGAGGCACATATTCCACCTGCTCCAGTTTTTCGGGCAGATCGGCAATAACCGCCTTGTCTGTCTTGACACGCCGCAGGATAAAGGGCGAGACCATTCCCTTCAGCTTCTGATAGCCCTCCCTGTGAGTATCGAGCTGTTTTACGAAATCCTTGAATTCCGCCGATGTGCCCAGCAGCCCCTTGTTGAGAAAATCGAACAGCGACCACAGATTTGTCAGATCGTTTTCTATCGGTGTACCTGTCATAGCTATCCTCTGCCTTGCGGGTATCTTTTTGATCTCCCGTGTCTGCTTTGCAGCAGGATTTTTTATCGCCTGTGCTTCGTCAAGTATCAAACAGTCCCACCTTGTGCTTTTAAGTGCTTCAAGGCGTGCGGCCATGCCATAGGTGGTAATGAAGAGAAGACTGCCCGACGATGAGAGATCTTCCTCAAGCTGCGCCTTGCTCTTTCCGTGGAGTATCGTATATTTCAGCTTAGGCGTGAATCTCTCTGCCTCACGCTCCCAGTTGCCCAGCAGTGAGGCGGGAACTATAAGCAGCACCCTTGCGCCCTTTTCGGAGGTGCGCATTTTTTCAAGAAAGGTAAGTATCTGTAATGTCTTTCCGAGTCCCATATCGTCCGCAAGGCAGGCACCGAAGCCCAGCTTTTTCATATACAACAGCCAGTTATAGCCCGTCTGCTGATAACGGCGAAGCTCTGCCTTAACTCCTGCGGGAGCCTTGACTGCCTTTATTCCGGAGGGCTGCCGCAGGCTTGTGAGCAGACTGTTCAGCCATTTGCCGTTAGTCACCCTCACACCTATATCTATATCCGGAGCATCGCTCTGTCTGCTGTCCATTCGCAAAGCGTTCAGCAGCGAGATATCCCCGTGATATTTCTCCATTTCATCAAGCAGCGCCGTCAGCCGTGAGTGGTCGATCTCCACCCATTTGCCCTTGAGAAAGGCAAGCCCCTCAGTCTGCCGGAGCAGCATTCTTATCTCGCTTTCGGTCAGCGGCTCGCCGTTCACCGTCAGCTTCGGCACCATTGAGATAAGGGTGTCAAATCCAAGGACAGATGCCTTTTTTTCTCCGAGGGTAACAGTCAGTGACACCGAGGAATACCGTCTGCGCCACCAGTTCGGCACACGGCACATCACCCCGCAGCCTTCGATCACGGGTATGCTTTTCAAAAATTCATAAGCCTCATCTGAGGATAGCCGCAAAGCGTGGAACATCTCTCCGCTCTCCACAAATCCTCCCAGCATCGGCGAGACCTCAGATACCTTATTAAGGCAGCTAAGGAGAGCGACCAGCTTGTCCCTGTCTGACTTGAACTCCGTCAGCGCATAGGAAAGCGGCATATGTCTAACCTGACCGTCACCGCTCCTTGTGGCATAGGTGGCCATGAACGCAAAGGGATAGTCCTCATCGCCGCTCTCGACAAGATGAAAGAATATCCTTTCCGGAACACGGAGCTGCTGCCCCTTTTCGGTAAGGAACATCTGCACTGTACCCTTGTATTCTTTTATCTCCTCGCTGAATGCCCGGGTCAGCCCGGCGAACACTCCCGTCAGCCATTCCGTGTTTATGTATTCCGTTCCAATACCGTAAGGCACAGCAGCAAGCAGCTCATCAGCGGTGCTGTCGGTAAGTGTCACCTGAGCCGCTTCTCTCAGCAGCTCCAGCTCGGGCATTGAGGTAAGGGCGTTAAGGAACCGTCCGCTTACCATTCTAAGAAATGAAAGCGAGGAGTTTTCCTCATGCCCGCCGTCTGCAAAGCCTAAATCGAACAGCGCCTTGTATCGGTCAGCAATGAAGGTATCACGCAGCTTTTCCTCACCCGGCATAGCAGCCTCGCCGCCAAGATCGGGATAAAATGAGGTCTCGGTAAATATGAATTGCAGTGACATATCAAATCCTCCTGTTTTCAGATCACATTGTAATTTATGGTCTGTTATCTGAAAGTATAATACTTTTGAAACTTGCTCTTTGGTTTGTCAGGTATCGTCATTTCGAGCAGGCCGTGCTCTCCATTGCGTTGATCATGGGCGGTACGCCGCTGTATCGGTTCTCGGTCTCGCCAAGTATCTTCATAGCATTGGCAATGGCGGATTTCGGGTATCAGCTCTCTTATTGCAATAACGTGATACTCTGTGCGGTCATTGCGCCTTCCCGTCTTCGGGCAAATTATCGTTGCAGTCTTCATATTGCTGCGGACAAACATCAGCGCATCGTTCAGCATCTGGACAAGTGTGCCGTCAAGCCGCTTCTGCTTCAAGTATTTTATTATCTTCTTAAATACTAATATAAGTATTTTATTAGACTTTGTCAAGAGTATAGTCTTGTAAAATATCAGAAAAGACTTATAAAATCCTGAATTCGGGAACTTCTTAGCGGAGGAACCCTATCCTGAAATTGAAGGACTGTTGCTGACAAATCTGGGGTGAGTGTGATGCGCACCTTTTTTCATTTTTTGCTTGACAAACAGAGTGCTCTGTGATACAATGTTGTCATAGCGCTAACTGAAAATGCTGGCAATATTGTATGAAAGAGGTAAAGCTATGGAAGAAAAAATAATGATAGCGGGTTACTGCCGTATCTCGGTGGATATCGAGCAGGACAGAGATAACACCTCTATCGAGAACCAGAAGTCTATCATAAAGGATTATGTCAGCAGGGTTTTCCCTGACAGTGAGCTTGATCTGTA
>CADBTF010000007.1 GCA_902797485.1 uncultured Ruminococcus sp.
AGCAAGGCTGAGGAGGCATCTTCCGCAGCTGAGGAGAGCAAGGCTGAGGCCGCTTCTTCCGCAGCTGAGAGCAAGGCTGACGATTCTTCCTCCAAGGCAGAGGAAAGCAGCAAGGCTCCGCTCATCATCGGTATCTGTGCCGGTGTTGTAGTTGTTGCAGGCTGTGTAATCTTCTTCCTCAAGAAGAGATAATAAACACCTATAGCAAAGAGCTGTCGGAGACCCGGCAGCTCTTTTTGTATCTGTGCAGCTTTTGTGACAGGCAATAAAAAAAGCCCGGAGCTTTTGGCTTCGGGCTATTGCCGTTTTATCAGGTGGTGGAGTTCTTGTTGGAATACTCAACCATTCTGTCGTAGATCACCTGCGGAGTGTAGCGCTTTAATGCCTTGTCGTTAAGTGTGATGTTTGCGTTGGTTACCCAGCTGTCGATCTTAGACTGGAATTCGTCGTTCTTCATTGACTGAACTATGGTATCACGGTTCTCTGAAACGTAATCTGTGCGGTCTGCGATATCGCCTTTTATAACAATGTAGTAGGCGTTGTCGTTTTCAAAGGTCAGCACCTTGCCGACCTCGGCCTCCTTGACGAACTTAAAGAGCTTGCCGCTGGCGGATTCATAATCTTCATCAGTGTAGCCTGACAGATCTATGACTGCTTCGTTTTCGTAGGGGTCAGGCTCAGATTCAGCTGCGCTGCTGTCAGTGCCGCTTGCTGCTTCACTTGAAGCATCTTCACTGGCTTCGTCCTCACTTGAAGCATCTTGTAAGCTGTCTTCTTCGGAGCTATCCGCAGAAGCTTCGCTGTCCGCCGGAGCTGCTGCTTCCTCGTCAGAGGCATTTGGCTCGGAGGGTGCTTCGGCTTCGGAGCTGCTCTCGGAGCTTGTTTCTTCTGAGCTTGCCTCGCTGTCAACGCTTTCAGAGCTCTCACTTGAAGACGAGGTGTCGTCCACTATCGAGGTGTCATCGGAAGTCTCGCTGCTTTCGTCAGCTGATCCGGATGCCGCCTCAGCCGCACTTGAGGAATAATCTCTGTATTCCGAGATCAGTGTATCGAATTCCTCAAAGGTCAGGTCCTTGCCCTTTTCGTAGAACTCGTCTCTGGTCTTGAGATTTTCTTCGTTTTCAGCTGCCGCCGCCGATTCGTCCGAATTGGAGGATTTGTAGACTGCGATCATTTTGTATCTGATGTAGTTATCATTTACATAGGTCTGCATTTCTTCTGCGGTGGGAGCCTCGGTGCCGTCCACGCCGTAATATTTCTCAAAGAGCTTTGTCCTCATAAGAGATTCCCGGTAAAGCTCCTTCAGCGATTCCTTGCTTACGCCGTTATACTCGTAAAGGCCGCCCATGTTATCCCATGAGGTGTTCACGTTGCCGGAGAGGGTCTTCAGCTCATCGTCCGAAAGGGTCAGCCCCTCAGCCTCGAACTGCTTCTTAATGGCGATATACTCCTTGACGTCCTTTTCAGCGTTGTTCTTCACATAGTCTGCCAGGTCAACACCGTCCACCTGCTGTGAGAAGTAATCCTTGCTTTCTATTCCCTGGTATGAGAACATATAGATCTGATTGTTGAGCTCGTTCTGCAAATAGGCGATATATACACCGGCCTTAACCGTCTCGTCGCCGTACTTGGCAGAATAAGTTGTATCGGCACAGCTTGTTACCGAGCTTGCCATTACTGCGCACGCTAAAAGCGCAGCAGCCTTTCTGAACCTTGCCATAAGTCAAACGTCCTTTCAGTGTTCATCTTACTTTGCAATTAAGCATACTTTAACTAATATATTATACTACAAACCAAGGAATAAGTCAAGCATTATTTCAGCGGTTTTGTTTAGTGCCCTGTTGATTTATTCATATCTCTATGGTATAATACTACTGTTAGCTTTCACTAAAACAAGGGAGAATGATATGTTCAAGGTTTTTCATAACTTTAATAAGCGTGATATGTACTATATCCTGCTTTGCGCCCTGCTGGTGGTAACTCAGGTATGGCTCGACCTGACTATGCCGGATTATACCCAGCGGCTTACAGAGGCCGTCTCCTCCGGCACTACAGACATGGCGGTTATCCGCTCCAACGGCATAAAGATGCTGGCCTGCGCACTTGGCAGCATGGCAGCGGCTATACTCTGCGGATTTCTGGCATCTGTAGTAGCGGCAAGCTTCGCCAGAACACTCAGGGAGCGGCTCTACAGCTCTATCTCCGGCTTCTCTCAGACAGAGCTTGACCGTTTTTCAACTCCAAGCCTTATAACCCGCACCACCAACGATGTGGTGCAGCTGCAAATGCTGATAGCTATGGGTATGCAGATGATCTTCAAAGCACCTATAACAGCTGTCTGGGCAATAAGCAAGATCTCTCTCTCAAATGTGGAGTGGACCTACGCTGTCCTCACCACCGTCGCATTGATGATATTCGTTATTGTGATACTCATATCTCTGGCCTTCCCACGCTTCAAGCAGATACAGAAGCTTACCGACAGCCTCAATGATGTGACCCGTGAGAATGTCACCGGTGTCAGAGTAGTCAGGGCCTTCAACGCCGAGGATTATCAGGAGGGCAAGTTCTCAAAGGTGAACTCAGCCATTACCAAAAACCACCTGTTCACCAGCCGTGCCATGGGCTTTATGATGCCCGTTATGACTATCTGCATGAGCGGCCTTTCACTGGCTATCTACTGGATAGGCGCTTATCTTATAGATAAGGCCGAGATCACCCAGCGGGCAGAGGTGATCGGCAGTATGACTGCCTTCACCCAGTACGCATTGCAGGTGGTGGGTGCCTTTATGATGCTCATATTCATTTTTATTGTCCTGCCGAGAACTATGGTCTCCGCAAGGCGTATCAATGAGGTGCTGGAAACAGAGCCGGTTATTGTGTATCAGAGCAACCGCTTCATCACAGATGTTAAGGGCAAGGTGGAGTTCAGGAACGTGACCTTCTCCTACAGCAAGGAGGGCGAGCCCTGTTTGAAGGACATCTCCTTCACCGTCCGCCCCGGGCAGACCTTTGCTATTATCGGAGCCACCGGCACCGGAAAAACCACCCTGATAAATCTTATCCCCCGCTTCTACGACCCCACCGAAGGCTCTGTGCTCATTGACGATATAGACGTGCGGGAGTATCTTGAGGACCAGCTTTCCTCAATGGTCTCTATCGCTCCCCAAAAGGCGATATTGTTCTCAGGGAGCGTGGGGGATAATATCTCCTACGGCAGCGAGCCTGACGAGGAACGCCTTGCAAGGGCTGTGGAGATCTCTCACTCAGACTTTATCGGCACTCTGGAGGACGGCCTGGATTCTCAGGTGGCTCAGGGGGGCACCAACCTCTCCGGCGGCCAGAAGCAGAGGCTCTCTATCGCCCGTGCTGTTTACCGTGACAGCGAGATAATTATTTTTGACGACACCTTCTCCGCTCTGGACTATAAGACGGATATGCTGGTGCGCCGGTCTATCAAGGAAAATATGGGAGACAAAACTGTAATAATCGTCGCCCAGCGTATAGGCACTATCAAGAATGCCGATAAGATACTCGTGCTCCATGACGGGCAGATCGTCGGGCTGGGCTCCCATGAATACCTGCTGGAAAACTGTGACATCTATAAGGAGATCGCCCTCTCACAGCTTTCCGAGGAAGAGCTTTCCGGAAAGGGGGCGGTCTGAATGCCTCCTCACAGAAGAATGTACGCAGACCCTAACGACAAGGCCGATTTCAAGGCTATGAAGAAAATACTTGTCTATTGCAAGCGCTATCTCCCGGCGGTCATAGCGGCAGTGATATTTGCCATCGCCAGCTCTGTTGCCACCATTATCGGCCCCGAAAAGATCTCCGACCTGATGAATGAGATAGTAAAGGGCATAGCCACAGGGATAGACTTTGATGCCTTTGAAAGCATCTGCTTTACCCTTGTTATCATCTACGGTGCAGGCGCAGTCCTTGGCTACGGCCAGCAGTTCATAACCGCCACTGTCACCCAGTACACCGCCAAGCGGCTCCGGCGGGATATTGACTGCAAGATAAACCGCCTGCCCCTAAAGTATTTCGACACCACCGAGACCGGCGATATACTCTCCCGTGTCACCAATGACGTTGACACTATCAGCCAGACCTTGGCTTCCAGCACTGCTAACCTGATAAGCTCCGCAGCGCTGTTCTTCGGAGTTATCTTCAAGATGTTCCAGACCAATGCAGTGCTGTCACTGGTAACTATCGTCACCTCCATGATCGGCTTTGTGTTCATGGGCGTGCTTATGAAGAAATCTCAGAAATATTTCAACCGCAAGCAGAAGGACTTAGGCAAGATGAACGGCCACATTGAAGAGATATACACCAACCACAAGATAGTCGCAGCCTTCGGCGCCAAGCAGATCGAGCGCCGCAGGTTCGACGAGATCAACCAGAGGCTTTACGATTCCAACTGGAAATCACAGTGCCTTTCCGGTATGATGTTCCCGATCATGAATTTCGTGGGCAATCTGGCCTATGCGCTGATCTTCATTGTGGGAATGGCCTTTATAGTCAACGGCAGCGAAGCTGTCACACTGGGCACCATTATGGCCTTTGTGATCTATGCAAGGCTGTTCTCTCAGCCGCTGCAGAATTTCGGCCAGTCCATGACATCTATCCAGCAGGCCTCTGCCGCCTCAAGCCGGGTGTTTGAGCTTCTTGATGCAGAGGAGCTGAGCCCGGAGGAGGGCAGCACCGCAGAGCTCAGAACGGTCCGTGGAGAGGTCGAGTTCAGAAATGTCCGCTTCGGCTATTCCCCTGACAAGACTATTATCCATGATTTCTCTGCACACCTTCTGCCCGGGCAGAAGGTGGCGATAGTCGGGCCTACCGGTGCCGGCAAGACCACTATGGTAAACCTGCTGATGCGCTTCTATGATGTGGAGGAGGGGGATATCCTCATAGACGGTGTTTCCACCAAGGCCATGAAGCGGGAGAAGGTCCACGATCTCTTTGACATGATATTGCAGGACACATGGCTTTTCGGCGGCACTATCCGTGAGAACCTGATCTACAACAAGCAGAACGTCACAGAGGAGCAGCTTGACCGTGCGTGCAGAGCTGTGGGCCTGAGCCACTTTATCAAGACCCTCCCCAAGGGCTATGACACAGAGCTCTCCGATTCCCTTGGCCTCTCTGAGGGCCAGAAGCAGCAGCTCACCATTGCCAGAGCCATGATAAAGGATTCCCCGCTGCTTATCCTGGACGAAGCCACCAGCTCGGTAGATACCCGCACAGAGCTGGTTATCCAGCGGGCTATGGACCAGCTCACCAAGGGCCGCACCTCCTTTGTTATCGCTCACCGTCTGTCAACTATCAAGAACGCTGATATTATACTTGTAATGAAGGACGGCGACATTATCGAGCAGGGCACCCACAAGGACCTGCTCGCACAGAACGGCTTCTATGCCGAGCTCTACAACAGCCAGTTCAGCAATTAATCGAATATTTCAGAAAAGCAATCGCCTCCGGCAGTTCAGTCTGCCGAAGGCGGTTTTTATTATCAGCTGTCAATTATCAATAGAGCTCCACTGCGTTCCTGCCCGCAGGGTCAATGTATTCCGGTATGCCGCTGCCTAAGTCGCTGGTCTTCTGTATGCGGCCGTCAGGGAGCTTCCTATATTCAATGAACCTGCGGGAGTCATCGTCCTTGGGCTCGTCATAAAGGTCCCATTCCCAGACTATCATGTCCGCATCGGTGACGTAGAATTTCCCGTCATCGGAAAAGACCTCCTTGGCTCCGTAGACCGTGAGGCTTTCGCCCTCCTCAAAGTCAGCCATGAGCAGGTCTCCCTCAAGGCTGGCAGATACGCATCTGTGAGTGTTGTCCAGCGGCCTGCCGAACCAATCGCCCCAAAAGCAGAAGGAGCCGCTCTTTCTGATCTCAAAAGCCATTGCTATACCTCCCCGTTGTCGTCAGAGTATCTGCGGGCCTCAGCCATAGCTTCCTTCAGGTCAGCCTCTGCTTCCATGCCGGAGAGCTTTTCCTCAAACTCATAGCTGCCGGCAGTCTTGGAAAGGTTTATGCTGGCCTCAGCTGCGGCGTTCCTCGCCTCCAGCACTGCCAGCCTGGCCTTTGCGCTGTTGATCTCCCGGACCATTTTATCATGCAGCTCCATGGCATTGGTGCGGGTCTGCCTGACGGCTGTGAACTGCTCTGTCAGGGCGGAGAGCTTCTCGTCATGCTTGTGCTTCTCGTTCAGGAAAGCCCGGGCGTCCTCCTGACTGCCGGCGGCAAGAGCCTTTTTTGCGTAGCTCTCGTATTCGTCGGATTCAGCCTTTTCACTGACGCAGCTTTCTCCCAGCCTGCTGTATTCCGCATTGAGCTCACCCACCTGCTTTCTTATGTCTGCAAGCTTGACTGCAAGCTCTGCAAGCTGCAGCCTTATCTCGTCCTGCTCCGAGCGCTTATCAAACAGTGCCATGTACTCACCGCCTTACATATTATCGTATTTCTTTTTCAGGTCGTCCACGCTGCTGCCTGAGCCGCTGCCGGTATAGTCGCTGCTGCCGAATTCGTTCAGGTCAGAGTTGAGGATATCCTGAGCCTGCTTCATTTCGTCCAGCTTGTGCTTCTTCTTTTTCTTCCACCAGCTGAACAGCACTATCACGATCACTGCCACTACTATGAAGATCGCAATGACTGCAAAATAATTCGGCGTTACCCTCATTATCCTGTCAGCAGCTTCAGAGAAGGAGCGGGAGAAGAATTCGCTCTCGTCATAGTTGGAGTAGTAGTAGTGGTCGATATAGTCCAGCAGTATCTCTCCTGCCTCGTCGTCAATGACTGTCTTGGCCTCTGTGCCGGTCACATAGAAGGAGCGGTACTTTTCGTTCTTCTCATAGAACACCACCAGCAGATGAGCCTCGTCCTCAAAGTATTTGTCATAGAGGTCGTTGCCGAACTTTTCCAGCTCGCTGTCGCTGGGTATGCCGCTTGCGCCCACGTCGTCGGTGATATAGAGGAAAGGCTGCACACCGGTCTTGTCGAAGAAATGGTCCATGCCCTTTTTAAGGGTGGTGGGGCTTGTTATCCAGTCCAGCTTGTCGTAGTAGCAGTAATCGGTCTTCACCAGAGAGGAGCTTTCCAGCTTGGTGCGGTTCACCGTTGAGCGGGTGATGTTTGTACCGGAGGAGCTGCTGCCGGATCCTGAGGAGATAAACGCACCCAGCAGTATCAGCCCAAGGATCACCAGCCATACTATCTTGGCGGCAGATAAACCCTTCTTGGCGGATCTTGCAATGTTGGAATAGCCGCCGGAATAGCTGCTGTTTGAGTAGCGTGTGCCGCCGAAATAGTAGAACCGGGGCCCTGAATTATAGTGGTGGTGGTAGCCGCTTGAATAGTGATGAGAGCCGCTTGAATGATGAGAGCCGCTTGAAAAGCCGCTTCTGTGAGATGAAAAAGAGGAGCCGCCGCTGTGGGAGCCAAAGCCTCTTGACCCTCCGAAGCCGCCGCCGCGGGAGCCTCCGCCTCCGCCGCCTCGACCTGCTCTGCCCATTGATGTCACCCTTTCGTATATCTGTAGTATTTATTCAGAACAGTATTTTGCATAACAAACAGAAATATGCAGCACAGGCTGCCATGCAGCGAAGGCTGCTATTTTCCCTCTATTATAGTATAATACATAATTCCTCAAAAGTCAATAGCAGCAAAAGGCTATGGAAAGTATGCCTGCGGGAGCTGTTTCGGTGCTGTTGTTGTCCCCCTCAGAGCCTCCTGCCTCGTTCACTAAAAATTTACAGCTATGTCACGGAAAATCAATTGTAGAACTTTTGAGGTGTAAAGGCTTTTAGCTTTGTGCAACTCTACAAAATCACGGGAGAGGGAGCGGCATAGACTTGACATTTGCTTTTTAACGTTGTATAATAGTAAAATGTATCATAATGGATTTATCCGCCCTTTTTCCTTGATTTCAGGGGGCTTTTGAGCCGCTTTTATAAAGGAATAAGCACGGAGAGATCTTAACAATCTGTAAATTTTCGGGGGCTTCTGCGGGCGTTCAGGTGCATGGCAGGGCTGCCGGAGTTTAAACGATAAAGCTAAGGAGTGATCAAGCCTATGGTGAATGTCAAGGAAGTGAAGCTTGGCAAAAATACCCGAAAGAGTTTCGCAAAGATCAACGAGATCCTGGAAATGCCCAACTTGATCGAGGTGCAGAAGAATTCCTACCAGTGGTTCCTTGATGAGGGACTTAAAGAGGTTTTCAGAGACGTTGCTGCTATCACCGATTACAACGGCAAAATGGAGCTCACCTTCGTCGGCTACCGTTTCGACGAGACCCCAAAGTATACCGTTGCTGAGTGCAAGGAGCGTGACGTTACCTATGCGACCCCGCTGAGAGTGACTGCAAGACTTAACAACAAGGAAACAGGCATTATCAAGGAGAACGAGGTCTATATGGGCGATTTCCCGCTCATGACCGACAGCGGCACCTTCGTTATCAACGGTGCGGAGCGAGTTATCGTTTCACAGCTCGTTCGTTCCCCGGGTGTTTATTACGCATCTGATAAGGACAAAAACGGCAAGGACCTTTTCAGGACTACTGTTATCCCCAACCGCGGCGCATGGCTTGAATACGAAATGGACTCCAACGACGTTGTGTATGTCCGCATAGATAAGAACAGAAAGATCCCGCTGACTACCTTTATCAGGGCTATCGGCTTCGGCACCAATGAGGAGATCGAAAAGCTCTTTGGCGTTGATGAGAGGCTCAGCCAGACCATTCTGATAAAGGACAACACCGCTAACCACGAGGAGGCTCTGCTGGAGACCTACCGCAAGCTCCGTCCCGGTGAGCCGGCTACTGTTGATTCTGCAAACACCCTGCTGCAGAACCTGTTCTTTGATGCCAAGAGATACGATCTGGCAAGGTTTGGCAGATATAAGTATAACAAGAAGCTGGGCGTAGGCTCAAGACTTTCCGGCCACCTGATCTCCAGAGAGATCGTTGACCCGCTGACCGGCGAGATACTGGCAGAGGCCGGAGAGGTCATCTCCTATGCCAAGGCTATGGAGATCGAGCAGGCCGGCGTTGCAGAGGCCTATGTAAAGGTCGAGGTAAAGGAGTTTATCGTTGACCCGGCTACCGGTGAGATAAACACCAAAATGGAAGAAAAGGAAGTCAAGATAATCGGAAACAACATGGTGGATATTTCCAGATTTGTTGACTTTGATGCCTCCCTGCTGGGAGTAAACGAAAAGGTCAGCTTCCCGGTGCTGAGAGAGATCTTAGAGGAAGCTGAGGAAACTGATCAGATCAAGGAAATGATCGTTTCCAACCTTGACAAGCTTATCCCCAAGCACATTACCCTTGATGATATCGTTGCTACCATATCCTATTTCCTGAACCTCTGTGAGGGCGTGGGAGATGTGGACGATATCGACCACCTTGGCAACAGACGTATCCGCTCCGTAGGTGAACTGCTGCAGAATACCTTCCGTATCGGCTTTACCAGAATGGAAAGAGTTATCCGTGAGAGAATGAACACCCAGAGCCAGGATATGGAGGTAGTTACTCCTACTGCGCTCATAAACATCAGACCTATCACCGCAGCTATCAAGGAGTTCTTCGGCTCCTCACCGCTTTCACAGTTCATGGACCAGAACAACCCTCTGGCTGAGCTGACCCACAAGAGACGTCTCTCCGCACTGGGACCGGGCGGTCTGTCAAGAGACCGTGCCGGATTCGAGGTCCGTGACGTTCACTATTCACACTACGGAAGAATGTGCCCGATCGAGACACCTGAAGGCCCGAATATCGGACTTATCTCCTATCTGGCTTCCTTTGCAAGGATCAATGAGTACGGCTTCATTGAGGCTCCCTACAGAAAGGTCGATAAGGAGACCGGCGTAGTTACAAACGAGGTTGTTTATATGACTGCCGACATAGAGGATAACTTTATGGTAGCCCAGGCTAACGAGCCTCTTACCGAGGACCACAAGTTTGCAAGGGCTAAGGTAAACGGCAGATACAGAGATCAGATCCTTGAGATCGAGAGAGACAAGATCGATTTCATGGACGTTTCTCCTAAAATGGTCGTATCTGTTGCGACGGCTTGTATCCCGTTCCTTGAGAATGATGATGCGAACCGTGCGCTCATGGGATCTAATATGCAGAGGCAGGCTGTGCCGCTGCTGAAAACCGAATCGCCTATAGTCGGCACAGGTATGGAATACAAGGCCTGCGTTGACTCCGGCGTTGCTGTTGTTGCAAAGGCAGACGGCGTTGTTGAAAGCGTTGACGCTGACAAGATCGTTGTCCGTGAGGAGGACGGAAATCTCAGGACCTACGTTCTCACTAAGTTCAAGCGCTCCAACGCCGGCACCTGCACAAATCAGAGGCCGATCGTTGATAAGGGTGAGAAGATCACCAAGGGTCAGGTAATAGGCGACGGCCCCGCCACCTCAAACGGCGAGCTGTCTCTCGGTAAGAATGCGCTCATAGGCTTTATGACCTGGGAGGGCTATAACTACGAGGACGCTGTTCTGCTGAACGAGAATCTGGTAAGACAGGATAAATACACATCTATCCACATTGAGGAATATGAGATCGAGTGCCGTGACACCAAGCTTGGGCCGGAGGAGATCACAAGAGATATCCCCAACGTGGGCGACGACGCCTTGAAGGACCTTGACGAGAACGGAATTATCCGTATCGGCGCAGAGGTAAGAGCGGGCGATATACTGGTCGGCAAGGTAACACCTAAGGGCGAGACTGAGCTGACTGCTGAGGAAAGACTGCTCCGTGCTATCTTCGGTGAGAAGGCAAGAGAGGTAAGAGATAACGCTCTGAAAGTTCCTCACGGTGAAGCAGGTACTATTATAGAAGTAAGAGTATTTACAAGAGAGAACTG
>CADBTF010000008.1 GCA_902797485.1 uncultured Ruminococcus sp.
GCGTGCTGACACAGTATCAGCCCCTCGTGCTCAACGAGTACATCGGCAACGGTCAGCCATGGGACCTTGACAGTATCCACGGCGGCGTTCACGTGCTTCCTCCTTATGAGAAGGCCTCCGGCGCAAGCTGGTATTCCGGCACAGCAAATGCTATTTATCAGAACATCAATTTCATTGAAAGATATGACCCTGAGTATGTTGTTGTCCTCTCCGGCGACCATATCTATAAAATGGACTACAACAAGATGCTTACATATCACAAGCAGAAGGAAGCCGCTGCTACTATCGCAGTGCTTGATGTTCCCAAGGAAGAAGCTTCCCGCTTCGGTATCATGATCACCGACGAGAACGACAACATCATCGACTTTGAGGAAAAGCCCAAGAATCCCCGCTCCACCCTTGCTTCAATGGGCATCTATATCTTTACATGGTCCAAGCTGAAAGCTTATCTTATCGCTAATGAGAACGACAAGGAAGCTTCCAAGGACTTCGGCAAGAATATTATCCCTGATATGAGAGCAGCCGGCGAGAAGCTGGTCGCATGGAGATTTGACGGCTATTGGAAGGACGTCGGCACTATCGACTCCCTGTGGGAAGCTAATATGGACCTCATCAATCCTAACATTCCTATCGACCTCTATGACCCTGCATGGAAGATCTATTCCAGAAACCCTGTAATGGCACCGCAGTATATCGGCAAGAATGCTATGGTGCAGAATTCAATGGTCACCGAGGGATGCTATATCGACGGCTCTGTTGAGTTCTCTATGATCTCCGACGGCGTTACCGTTGAGGAGGGCGCAGTTATCTACGATTCGATCCTCATGCCCGGCTGCGTAGTTAAGAAGGGCGCTAAGGTAGAATATGCTATCGTAGGAGAGAATTCTGTTATCGGTGAGGGCGCACAGATCGGTGCAAGGCCCGAAAACATCAGCGATAAGGACACCTGGGGCGTTGCCGTTGTAGGTCATAACATCAATATCTCAGCAGGCGCAGAGGTTGCCCCCAAGGCGATCATCTCAGAAGATATGTAAGAAAGGGGTAGCTTAAAGTGGACGTAAATATGGGAAATGTACTCGGTCTCGTGTTTGCTAATATGCACGATATGACCGTCGGCGATCTTACAAAAAACAGAACAATGGGGTCTATCCTCTTTGGCGGACGTTACCGCCTGATAGACTTCCCACTGTCTAATATGGTAAACAGCGGCATCACCAATGTCGGTGTTATTACCAAGAGCAATTATCAGTCACTTCTTGACCACCTGGGCTCCGGCCGTGAGTGGGACCTTTCAAGAAAGAAGGGCGGTCTTTATATCCTGCCTCCTTTCGGAAATGTCACCACCAATCTCTACAGAGGCCGCATCGAGGCGCTCTACGGTGCTATGAGCTTTATCACTCACGCTTTGGCTGATTATGTTGTTTTGGCTGATTGCGATACAGTCACCAATATGGATTTCAAGCCTATCGTTGCCAAGCACGTTGAGAGCGGCGCTGATATCACAGTCGTTGCTCACACCGGTGTTTACGACAGTGAGGTCATCAACGGCTCTACAGTCCTCAGCACTGCTGCGGACGGCAAGGTAAATTCCGTTCTTATCAGACCTAATATCAGCGGTACCTGCACACTCAGCCTGAATATCTTTGTTATGAGCAAGCAGTTCCTGCTGGATATGGTCTCCGATGCTATGGCAAGAGGCAAGGTCAGCTTCGAGACTGATGTTCTTCAGGCTCGCTGCAATGAGCTGAATATTATGGCTTACGAGTATAATAATTATTTCAGCAAGATTTCCAGCGTTGCTACCTACCTGAAAGCTAATCAGGAGCTTCTTGATCCAGAGAATGCCAGAAAGCTGTTCCTTCCCAAGAGAGCTATCTATACCAAGGTATCTGACAATGCTCCCGTTAAGTATGACCTGGACAGCAAGGTAACAAATTCCCTCATTGCTGACGGCTGTATCATTGAGGGTGAGGTAGAAAACTCCGTACTCTTCAGAGGCGTTAAGATCGCCAAGGGCGCTAAGGTAAAGAACTGCATACTCATGCAGGGCACAGTAGTAGGCGCTAAGTGCGATGTAAATTATGTTATTACCGACAAGAATGTAAATATCGGTGATAACCATATTCTTAACGGCGCACCCAGCTATCCTATGTATGTAGGCAAGGGCGCTTCCGTATAAAGCTTAAACTTTAGGGAAGCTGTCCTTGCGGCGGCTTCCCTTATATTCTATAATGAAAGAAGGTTTGTGAATGAACATTTTGTATACTGCAAGTGAGGCTCTGCCTTATGTTGCTTCCGGCGGACTTGCTGATGTTGCCGGCTCGCTGCCTGCTGCTATCAATGCCGAGGGGCACGACTGCCGTGTAGTTATCCCTTATTACAGCCAGATCAGACAGGAACTGAAGGACGAGCTGACCTACTTTACAAATTTTACTGTTCCTGTCGCTTGGAGAAATCAATATTGCGGCGTATTTATCGGCCATGCAAACGGCGTTACCTACTACCTGCTGGATAATGAGTATTACTTTGCAAGAAACGGTCTTTACGGTTTCTATGATGACGCAGAGAGATTTATCTTCTTCTCACGTGCTGTGCTTGAGCTGCTGCACTATATTGATTTCAAGCCGGACGTTATCAATGCCAATGACTGGCAGACTGCTCTTGTACCGGTTTACTACGATATTTTCTATCGCTATCAGAGCGGCTATGAGGATATAAAAACCGTATTCACCATACACAATATCCAGTATCAGGGGCAGTATGGCCTTGAGATCATCAATGACCTTATGGGTATCCCGCTCTATCATACCGACCTGCTCTCCTATGACGGTGATGTAAACTTCATGAAGGCAGCCATTGAGGTGTCTGATAAGATCACCACTGTTTCTCCCTCCTACGCCTGGGAGATACTTGACCCATGGTATTCTCATGGTCTTGACAGAATACTTGTCCATAAGCAGTATAAGCTCTGCGGATTCCTGAACGGTATAGATCAGAATGTTTATAACCCGCAGACCGACCCTAACCTACCCAAGAATTATTCTGTCAAGAGCAAGGCAGGAAAAGCTGTCTGCAAGCAGAAGCTTCTCGAGGAGCTTGGCATGGAAGCCGGCGACGAGCCTATCATAGGCATAGTTACCCGCTTTGTTTCCCATAAGGGCCTTGACCTTATCAAGTACGTCTTCGAGGATATTATCAGGCTTGGCTATAAGTTCGCTATCTTAGGCTCCGGCGAAAAGATCTATGAGGATTTCTTCTCCGAGATGCACTACCGCTACCCGGACAGAGTCGGCCTGACCCTCGGTTTTGTTCCTGAGCTTTCCAAGAGAATTTATGCCGGCGCAGATATGTTCCTGATGCCTTCACAGTCAGAGCCCTGCGGCCTTGCACAGATGATAGCACTCCGCTACGGCACTATCCCCATAGTCCGTGAGACCGGCGGCCTGCGTGATTCTATCCACGATGCCGGTGATGAGGGCGGCAACGGCTTCACCTTCAAGACCTATAACGCTCATGATATGCTTGATGCCTGCACCAGAGCAAGAGTATACTATGATGACAAGAAGCGCTGGAAGAAGCTTGTAGACCTTGCAATGAAGGAAGATTTCAGCTGGAAAAAATCAGCCCAGCTCTATATCGGCCTCTACAGTGATATTCACTAAAGTCATTGTAGTGCACTATGCACATTTGAAGTGAATTGAAAAGATGCTCCTGAGCAGATCGCTCGGGAGCATTTTTTGCTGTAAAACAGATGACCGGCAGCCCCCGCAAGCAGGAGCCGCCAGTCATCTACTATCAATATATCAGGTTATACTTGTTTGTCAGAATCCGAGAATTGCCTTGAAATCAGCAGCAATCGTTTCTTCAAGTGCCTTTGCTTCTTCACGGGTCTCACCGATCGTGGTGTAGTAAGCCTTGATCTTAGGCTCTGTGCCGGAAGGACGAATGATAACGCTTGCACCGTCCTCAAGCTTGTAAGCAATAACGTCCGACTTGGGAAGTGTCAGAACAGTCTTGGCACCGGTAGCAATGTCGGTCTCCTCAGAGGTGGTGTAATCAGCAACAGAAAGTGTCTTCTTTCCGCCGATAGCCTTGGGAGGGTCTGCTCTCAGGCCGCCCATGATCTCTTTCATTCGCTCCATGCCGCTTGCGCCTTCGCACTGGAAAGAACTCTGGGTGTGAACATAGTTGCCGTATTCCTTGTACATAGCCTCTCGTGCCTGTAACAGAGAAATTCCCTTGGTGCGGTAGAAGGCAGCCATTTCACAGATAAGCATTGAACCTACAACAGCGTCCTTGTCTCTTACATAAGAACCTGCAAGGTAGCCGTAGCTCTCCTCAAATCCGAATATATAACGGTCAGCCTCACCGTCAGCCTCGAGGAATCCTATCTGTTCCCCGATGAACTTGAATCCTGTCAGCACCTCACGGAGCTCAACGCCGTATTCAGCTGCGATCTTCTTGCAGATGTCAGTCGTAACGATAGTTTTTACAGCAACAGGTCTTTCAGGCATTGTGCCGAGAGCAGTCCTCTCCTGGCAGATGTATTTCAGCAGCATTGCACCGACCTCGTTGCCGGAGAAGAGCACATAATTGCCCTCCGGGTCAGGAACTGCAATACCTACACGGTCACAGTCCGGGTCGGTAGCCAGCAGCAGGTCAGGCTTAACAGTTTTGCAAAGCTCCAGGCCCTTAGCTAAGGCTTCCTTGATCTCAGGGTTCGGGAAGGGGCAGGTCGGGAAGTTGCCGTCAGGAAGCTCCTGCTCCGGAACAACTGTTACTTCTTTTATACCGATCTTCTTCAGGATAGCCCTTACTGGCTTGTTGCCGGTGCCGTTCAGCGGAGTGTAAACTACTTTAAGTCCGCTGTCAGCTACTAAGTCAGTATGTACGCCCTGCTCAGCCACCTTGTCTAAGTATTTGTCAATGACCTCCTGCTTGATGTATTCCACCTTGCCCTGTGCAAGTGCATCTTCAAAAGCCATTGTCTTGGCACCGCCGAACATTGCAACAGCATTGATCTTACCGATAACTGTGTTTGCTGCATCAAGTGTGATCTGGCAGCCGTCCTCACCGTATACCTTGTAGCCGTTGTATTTAGCAGGGTTGTGAGAAGCAGTAACCATGATTCCAGCCTTGCAGCCCAGCTCTCTTACTGCCCATGAGAGGCAGGGAGTAGGCATAAGCTCGCTGTATATATATGCCTTGATGCCGTTGGCAGCCAGTACAGCAGCAGCCTCCTTGGCGAATACGTCCGACTTGATACGGCTGTCATAGCTGATAGCAACAGCGGCATTCTCAAAGGCTTCGTTGACATAATCTGCCAGACCCTGAGTAGCACGTCTTATTGTATAAACATTAAGTCTGAATGCGCCTGCTCCGATAACTCCGCGCAGTCCGCCGGTACCGAATTCCAGGTCACGGTAAAATCTATCCTTGATAGCTTCCTCGTCACCCTCGATAGCCTTTAGTTCAGTCTGAAGATCAGGGTCATCAACTGCGTTTTCGCACCAAAGCTTGTAGAGTTCCATTTCAGTCATAAATATCACCTCATAATTAAATTTTGCCCGGTCTGACGCTGCGCATCTGAGAAGCAGCATATAATGTTTGCAGTGTATCTGCGGAATAAACACAACATGACCGGGAACAAATTTTTAGCCCATAAATATATTATAGCATAATTTTTGCAATAAGCAAGAGCTAATTATAAAAATTTGTGTTAATTCTGCATAGGCTACAAAGAAAGCGTTTACATTAATCGTTTAGGCTTGGAACAATGCACAATATAAAAGCACAAACATCTCCTGCCTGTGCTTTTAAGCTATTATTACAGTCTGCTTGCCCACTCCACGGCGAGCCTTGCCCAGTCTGCGGCTACCGGCTGATTATGCCCCTCCCAGGTGGCAGTCGAAGAATCGCAGAGAGATAAGCCGTGCCCGCCCCATTCGTAGATGTGGCACTCAAAGGGTATCTTGTTCTTGGAGAGCGCTTTCATGTAGAACAGCGAATTCTCCACAGGCACACAGCCATCGTCAGCGCAGTGCCAGAGAAATGTGGGCGGAGTGTGAGGACCTACTCTGTCCTCCAGCGATACCATGAGCCGCAGCTCCTCGCTCTGATCCTCACCGATTATGTTCTGTATAGTACCCTCATGGGTAAACTCCTTTTTGCTGGTGAGTACCGGGTAACCCAGCAGGGAGCCGTTCGGCTTGATGTCCTCCGGCTGGCAGCCAAGGGGTGTGCATAAAAGTGCGCTGTTCCAGAAATTTGCCAGCGATGCTGCGAGATGCCCTCCGGCAGAGAAACCGGCAACTATGATCTTATCCGGGTCAATATCAAGCCGCTCGGCGTTTTCTCTTATGTATTTAACAGCTGCAGCACACTCAAGAGCAGCAGTCGGGAAGCGCTTCTTAACGCAGGAATATCTCAGCACAAAGCAATTGAAATCATACCCCAAAAACCGAAAGGCGATGGGCTCGGCTTCTCTTTCGGAGCACCAGTCATACCCTCCTCCGGGGCATATCAGCAGCGCCCTTCTGCGGCGTCTGCCCATTTCTTCATTCTGCGTGTTGGTGTAGCAGTCCAATACTGCACGGCAGCCCTCCGGGTCCAGCCCGGCTGCCTTGTAATCAACTTTTATCTCAACTGTTTCAAAGGGCATGATGATCTCTCCTTACTGTGGAATACTAACGGTGATGATGTACCCCTCCTGATTATCTCCCGAAATGGAGTGGGTGTATTCTGTGTTGGAGCTGTCCAGCGGAATTGGGATATTTGTGGTCTGCTCGGTGGACTGTTCAAAATAGTATATAGCCCAGCACTGGCCGTCCTCCGATTCAAAGCTGTAGGGTGAATCTATCTTGAACTGCTTTATCCATTCAAGATATTCCTCCAATGAGTAGCTGTTCTTTTTCATGATCTCAGCGTGGGGCTTGCCGACATACCTGTAGTGATTGGCGATACCGGCAACTCCGGTAACTGCGCTTTTTTCCTCCGGGTACCGAAGAATAAAGCCGTATTTGTGGCAGTTCTCCGGGAACCAGCTGTATTCAGCCTTGCCTGTAAATTCAGGATAGGTCTTCTCCATTTCAAAGTATAGCCGCAGGTCTATAGCCAGCCCGCTGTCATGTTCATAGCAGGGCTTGTCAGGGTCTTCGGTCTGCATATACATATCCGTCAGCATGATCGTGGTCTTGCCGGTTTTCTGATAAAAAGCCGTTACCATTTCATTAAAGGCCTGCATCACTCTTTTGCTGGCCATTGTCATGGTGCTGCTCGATGATGCTATCTGCGTGCCTGTCTTGTCAAAGAGATATTCGTAGCAGCTGACAAGATCTCCGGGAGTGCCGTCGAACTTATAAGCTGCATTCAGCAGAAGCAGATCCCCGGCGCCGACAGTCTCGCTGTTGCGAACATTGAGATAACGGAAATTCTTTTCCAGCCCCTCGGCCTTAAAGGGCTCAATGACTATCTGCGGTGACAGATGCGAGGTGACAGGCTTTAGTATATTGGGAATGTTTTTATAGTTCTCCGGCTCATCACCTGCGGCAGAACAGGCTCTCCCGACAGCAAGTACAGTCAGCAGCATTATCGCCAGAGCCAGCGCTATATTATTATATTTCAACTGTCTTGAAGCCTTGCTCACATACCACACCTCCCCGCAGAATTTGTCAAATTAATTATAACACAGTTCTTTCACTTTTAAAATACTTTTCCCGGTCAGTTACTCAAATTTTCGCATTTGCACAAAACACTCAGCTTCCTATTATGCAAATTGCCAAGACAAGAAATTTTAACTGTCCAATAAAAAGCCTTTTCAAATAATAAAAAGTGTGGTATAATAATAAATGCACTTGTTATGTGCCGAAATGAAAGGAATGGTCAATTGATGTCTGAATATACCGAGCTTAAAAATAAAGCTTTAGAAAAATACTTTTCCCGCCTGAATCCACAGCAGAGGCAGGCGGTGTTTAAAACAAAGGGCCCGCTGCTTATCCTTGCAGGTGCGGGCAGCGGAAAAACTACTGTGCTTATCAACCGTATCGCCAATATGATACATTTTGGTGACGCCTATGCCGCCGGAGAGGGCTACGGGCTCCATACCCACGCTGATATTGATTATCTGAAAAGCTATATCTCCGGCAATGCCAACGACCAGAATGAGCTTGCCCGTATCATAGCCTATGAACCTGTCACCCCATGGAACATATTGGCAATTACATTTACAAACAAGGCCGCAGGTGAGCTCAAGACCCGTATACAGAATATGCTCGGCACCGAGGGCGAGGGCATCAGAGCCTGCACCTTCCACTCCCTCTGCGCTATGATACTCCGGCGTGAGGGCGGCAGCATCGGCTTCGAGAGGACCTTTACTATCTATGATACCGATGACAGTCTGCGCCTCTGCAAGGCTGTGCTGCGGGACCTTTCTGTGAACGATAAGATGTTCCCGCCGAAGGCTGTGCTTACCTATATTTCCCAGCAGAAGGAAAAGCTTCTTTCACCGGAGGAGACCGCCCGTCAGGCCGGCGACTATAAAGACCAGGTGCTTGCTAAGATATATATTGAGTATCAAAGACGTATGTTTGAAGCCAACGCTATGGACTTTGATGACCTGCTCTCCTATACCGTTACCCTTTTTGAGAAGAACCCGGATGTGCTTGACCATTACCAGAATCTCTATAAGTATATCATGGTGGACGAGTATCAGGATACTAATATGGTCCAGTTCAAGCTGGTAAAGCTCCTTGCAGGAAAGTATGGAAATCTCTGTGTCGTCGGTGATGACGACCAGAGCATCTATAAGTTCAGAGGCGCTACCATTGAGAATATTTTAAGCTTTGAAAAACAGTTCGGCTGTGACCCGGAGAAAGACGTTATCCGGCTGGAGCAGAATTACCGATCCACTCAGAATATACTTGACTGCGCCAATACTCTCATTAAGAACAACACCCAGCGTAAGGGAAAGAACCTCTTTACCACTCAGGGCTCCGGCGAGCCGGTAGTGATCTACAAGGCCGGCGACGAGCGCAGAGAAGCCCAGTTTATCGCTGATGTGATAAACAAAAACGTCGGGCAGGGGGGGCATTTCAACAGCCACGCTGTTCTCTACCGAACCAATGCCCAGTCAAGAGAAATAGAAATGTCCCTCACCAGAAGCGGCATACCCTATATCGTTTACGGCGGCCTGAAATTCTATGACCGCAAGGAGGTCAAGGATATGCTGGCTTATCTGCAAGTAATAAATAATGACAGCGATATGCTCAGGCTGCGTAGAATAATCAACGAACCCAAGCGGGGGATAGGTGCCACTACTGTTGACAAGATCGAGCAGATCGCCTCTGATCTGGAGCGAACCCCTCTTGAGATCATGTTTGAATCAGACTCTCTTGCCCCCATAGCTTCAAGAGCCGCCAAGCTTAAACCTCTGGCAGAGATGTTCCGTTATTGGCAGGATATTGCTGAAGATATGCCCCTTGCCGATCTGCTTGAAGATGTACTGGATAAAAGCGGCTACCGCAAGATGCTTGAAGATGACGGCGCAGAAGGGGAGCCCCGTCTGGAGAATATCGAGGAGCTCAAAACCTCTATGCAGAACTATGAGCAGAGCGCAGAGGACCCAACCCTTGAGGGCTACCTTGAGGAGATCGCCCTCTATACCGATATTGACAGGCTCAATGAGGACGAGGACTTTGTTTCGCTCATGACTATCCATTCTGCCAAGGGATTGGAATTCCCTTGTGTGTTCGTTGCAGGTATGGAGGAAACCCTTTTTCCCTCAATGCGTTCCAGTGAAACCGAGCTGGAGGTCGAGGAGGAGCGCAGGCTTGCTTATGTTGCTATCACCCGTGCGCAGAAAGAGCTTTATCTCATTCACGCCAATTCCCGCAGGCTTTACGGCGGCATACAGCGAAACCGCCCCTCACGATTCATTAGAGAGATAGAGGAGCGGTGTGACAGTCAGATAAAAAAGCAGACAGATCCCATGATAGAGGGCTTTACCTTTGAGGACTTAGCACGCCCTAAGTCAGGAGGGAGCATTCTCCAGGAGGAGCTCTCCCGCAGACGTGAACAGTCAGAGCCCGCCGGCGAGGTGGATTTCAACCCCGGCGACAGGATAAAGCATAAGATCTTCGGAGAGGGAACTGTCTTAAAAGTAACTCATATGGCAAACGATGCCCTTCTTGAGATTGCCTTTGATGACAGAGGCACCAAAAAGGTCATGGCACGCTTTGCAAGGATAACTAAGCTCTGAATATTATCTGTCAGACAGTGCTTCAAATTCAAAGCCCTTTTCTCTTGCAGCTTTGATAAAATCACCAAGTATCTCAGCATTGGTCTGCGACACTGAATGGAGCAGATAGATAGCCCCATTGTGGAGAGCATCAGTCAGCTTTTTCAATGCAGCCGACGGTTCAGGCTGAGCGTTCACGTCCCAGTCAGCATAAGCATAGCTCCAAAGAACAGTCCTGTAGCCGCAGTCCTGAGTCACAGCCAGTGAGCGCTCGGAGAATTCGCCCATGGGCGGCCTGAATTCTGTCATCTCATATCCGAACTCGTCCTTGATATACTTGTGAAGCTCCGTAATCTCCGCCCGGCATTCCTCGGCTGTGAGGGTGGGCATTGATCTGTGAGATACAGAATGGTTCCCCACGGTATGCCCCTCGTCTATCATTCTCCTGACAAGCTCCGGATTGCGCCGGGCATAATCGTCCAGCAGGAAAAATGTGGCCTTGACATTTGCTTCTTTAAGCGTGTCAAGTATCTTGCCGGTAAAACCGTTCTCATACCCTTGGTCAAAGGTCAGGCGGATAGTCTTATCATCACTGTCACCGATCGCTTCGGCGTTGTATTTGCCGTAGGTGTTGTTGAAGTCTATCGCTCCCGCCGGGCGGTTCTCACTGTCCAGCTGCACGCCCTGCCCATAGCCCTGCTTCTCACTGGATAAGGCCGAATAGTCAGTGCCTGTCTTAGTATCATTTGCGGCAGCTTGGTTAAGATAATCAAGCACTGCATTTCCCGTGCTGTCCGGAGAGCTGACCTCTGTTGAGGAGCAGGCTGTCAGCATCAGTGCTGCTGCGCTGAGAGATAAAATAATTTGCTTTTTCATATATAATGCACCTCTTTGATATAGCTTTGTGATTAGTATCTCACATTGAGGTGCTGTTATACGTTTTTTTAGATCTGTAATTTGTTAGGAGGAATAATCATGCTGCACGGTTTTCTTGACCTGCCAACTTTTACCTTTTGGAAAGAAAAAAACAACTGGACTGGAAGCATCTTCCAAAGCTTTAATTACCGCATCTTCCGGGACAGCGTAAAAAACGAGTGTGACGAGGAAGAGACCCCCGTGCTGCGCTCTGTAGTCTGGTACGGCACCGACTGCTTTGACCTTGTAAAGCCGGAGGACTATGTCCTTGACCATAACGAAGAATTCTCCCCGGAGGGTTTGGAGAAAACGATAGAACTGCTCAACGGTATGGCCGGAGAATATAAGGATAAGCTTATGAGGGGCGAAAAGTAACAGCCCCGGAATGACTGGTGGATTCAGCTCTTGTCTGCCTCATCGACAGTTGTATATTCAAAGCTGTCCCACCCATTGAAGACAGCGTATGCTATATCCTCAAATTTGTCAGTGTTTCTTTTGAAATAGTCCGGGTCAGTGGATATGGCAGCATATTCAAAGCTGTGCTCTCCCCCTGCACCGAAAAGGCTGCTGTCAGAACTGAGCATCACCATTATCTGTGCACCGGTTTTCAGCTCTCCGCCGTCATTATACCATGAGGGCACAGTGCAGAGGGTCTTTCCGTCATTAAGCAGCACATTTATGCTATCATCGTTTACAGACAAGACCGCTGCAAAAAAGCCTGTGCGCCTGCCGTACATATCAAAGGTATCAAGGTTCATCTCTCCGCCGACTCTGCTTTCTGTCACTTCAATGTTCAGCCCAAGATTATAGAGGAATACCTTGCCGTCCTTGAATCTGTAAAAATCAGGCAGCACAGGGAATACCTCTTCCGGGTAATCTATCTTCCACAGCAGCGGCAGGTCGTTCAGGTCACATTCAAAGGCTTCATGCTTATTTGAGATAACGCAAAGGCTTTTTTCCTTGCGTGTGAGCTTGTAGAGCATATCCTCGTTTACGGTGTAGTCATTCATGATTGGTGTCATGCCCTCGTATAAGCTCCCGTTTGTGTTTATAACATCGCATTTTTTGATCTTAGTCATTTCCTCGTTCATTGCAAGTTTAGCCTGAACTTTTTCTCCGAGCTTGTTGTTGATGACCATTTCTGAGAGCCTCGGTCCCCTCTCGTCCGGCAGATAAGTTTCATTGTCAAAGCTGTCACGGTCAAAGGGGAGGGAATACTCCCTGCCCTCATGCTCGAACGAAAGAACACCGTCCTTGTAGGATATGACCTCAGCTGTTACAGCTATTGTCTTTTCCGGCACCGAGCTGTTTTGGCCGTCAGATAGACTTTCTGATGATTCTGCTGATGAAGCTTCTGATGAAGCCTCTGGCAGTGCCGAGCTTTCAGAGCCATTGCCGGCATAGGCTTTCTCCTGCGAGCAGCCGCCCAAAGCCAGTGATAATAGTACACATACAGCGATTATTTTTCCTGATCTCATTTTGCCCTCCTACTGCCAAAGGCGGTTTATGTCAAACTCGTAATCTATGCTGCCATCCTGGGCGTCTACATATACATATTTGCGCACGTCCCCGTTTTCGTTATCATTGCTGATAGTCTCCGGCGGCACATCAATAACAAACTCCCAGACTATCCTGCCGGTATTCAGCGTTTCCGGAGCATATACAGGTATATCATCATCGGAGCTGTATTGAGGCGAGAGCGTATATTTCAGCCTTATGCTGTTTATTTCAGGTGGATCGTCAAAGTCGGTAAAGGTAGTTTCAATGCTTCTCAGAGCACTGGAAAGTGAAATGATCTTATCAATGCTCTGCTTTTCAACAGGCTTCAATATCCCTGTCGAGTTTGTAAAATAGTCAATATCAGTGCCGTTTTTCATTATCATCAGTATCCTCTGATTGACATATTTGTATCTGTGTTTATCGGTGTCACTTATGTCAATGATTGTGTTCAGTTCGTCAAGCTCTATCCCCTTGTAGCTCTTGTCAACATAGAGCTGAAATGAATATTCACCGTAGTCGTTCAGCTTTACCAGCACTGTCTTGACGCTTATTCTGTAATCAGGTTCAAGGTCAGCGTATTTTTCGGCTAACCACTTGTTGGCTGTATCAGCAGCAGCCTTCACAGAGACCTCACTGTCTCCTAAAAGGTATTTGTCAGACAGGTCATCGCCCCGGTCCGCATGATAGATCCGGACAGTTTTTCCCCCGGCAGTCTGCTCGTTAAAGAGCAGCGGCTTCATAAAACACAGAAAGCCGTTATCCCAAAGGAAGTAATGTATCTGCCGTTCTTCGTCTCTGAACCCTCTGCTGATGTTTACATAGTTCTCGGAGAAACTGTCCTCAAATGCCTCCGGCTTGATGCCCTCTGTCATCTCAGCGGGGAAAAATCTCCCCATGATCTCATCTGCTTTTTCCGAGAAGCCGTCAACCTGCCGGAAATCACACTCCACAAAAGCCTCCGGAATCTGAACCTTTATCCCGCTTGCCAGCTTGAAATTGGAATAATTCTCTGCAAGCGCCTTGTCAATGTCCTCGCTCAGATCATCTGTCCGAATCAGCTCCGGTCCGGCCTCATGTGCGGTGCTTTCCATTGCTTCACGCTCCTCAGCCTTTGATCTGACATTATCCGGCACATCAGCGCAGGAGGCAAAAGTCATAGCTGCTGTGATACATATTATCATTTTCCTGAAATACATAGCGGTCTTCCTTTCGTTCTGGATATATCCTTATATACGACAAATATCCGAAAACCCACCGCTGAACGCATAAAGAGCTCCCATGCTTTCCAATATTTTGTATACCTGCACAAAGAGCTTTGAGCTATTATGTCTAAAATGAATAATTCTCTCAGTCTGAGAAGCACCCCCGTTTTGTTCCAATTCACGCAGTCATTGCAACGGTCAGTTTTCGATCTTAGGGCTTTGTCCAAGCCTTAAAAAGCACTTGACAAAACGGTGGATTTAAGGTATAATATTAATTTGATAGTGAATAAAAAATCTAATTCTGAAAAGGAGAAACGGTTATGGCAAATACTATTTCA
>CADBTF010000009.1 GCA_902797485.1 uncultured Ruminococcus sp.
GTCCTTGCTGATGCCTATTACCGTCACACCGAGCTTTTCAAACTCTTTGAATGCTCCTGCAAAGGCACAGGCCTGACGTGTGCAGCCGGGGGTGTTGTCTCTGGGGTAGAAATACACTACTACTTTCCTCCCGCGGAACTGCGAGAGTGTGACTAAGCTGCCGTCCTTATCAGGCAGGGTGAAATCCGGTGCAGGAGAGCCTGCTTCTATAAATGCCATAGTATTCCTCCTTTATTCCGGCGCTGACCATATCGCTGTTGAGCCGCAGGGCAGCGGCATTGCTGCTTTCTCCACAGGCAGGCCGATCTCGTCTGCGGTGACAGCTCCGCCGAATCTCGGGGTTATCACCTCGCTGAGTATATAGGCCATGACAGAGGGCGAAAGGCCGGTGGTGTAGCTGTTCAAGAGAAAGAAAAGCGGCTTCTCCGAAAGCACCTCGGCGCAGGTCTTTACCAGCTCATAGATGCTGTCCTCCAGCTTCCAGACCTCTCCGCCGGGGCCCCGCCCGTAGCTGGGAGGGTCCATTACCACAGCATCATATAAATTCCCTCGCCTGATCTCCCGACGCACAAATTTCTCGCAGTCGTCCACCAGCCAGCGGATAGGCTTATCGCTGAGGCCGGAGGCAGCGGCATTATCCCTTGCCCACTGCACCATGCCCTTAGATGCGTCCACATGAGAGACTGAAGCTCCCGCAGCGGCACAGGCGAGCGTTGCTCCGCCGGTGTAGGCGAACAGGTTCAGCACCTTGACCGGCCTGCCGGCTCCCTTGATAAGCCTGCTCATAAGCTCCCAGTTGACAGCCTGCTCCGGGAACAGCCCGGTGTGCTTGAAGCCGGTGGGCCTGATGACAAATCTGAGCTCTCCGTAGCTGATCTCCCAGCTCTCCGGCAGGCGTTTGCGGTACTCCCACTCGCCGCCCCCCCTTGCTGACCGGTGATACACTGCATCGGCTTTGGCCCACAGCTCCGATCTGTGCGGGGTCCTCCAGATTATCTGAGGGTCCGGCCGCACCAGCAGCTTGCCTCCCCAGCTTTCCAGCTTGTCTCCGTCGGAGGTGTCAATGATCTTGTAGTCCTTCCAGTTTTCGGCAATTCTCATTTCAGATGTTCCTTCGGTGTAGTTTCAAGCGGGCTTATTTGTTTGTAAGCTTAGAGGGCTTGTCGGTCAGGGTGATGTCAAAGACAGCGCCGCAGTCCTTGCAGGCACCCGCAGAGATATAGGAGCTTTTCTTCTGTATACCGTTCTGATTTTCCGGCACGAACACCAGCCCGCCAAGGCCTGAGAGCTCTCCCTGCATGATCTTCTCCGACCCGCAGCGTGGACATTTAGTAAGCATAGTCTATTCCTCCTGAAATGTAATAAACAATATCGAATCACTTAGATTATAACACCTTCGATAATTTTTGTCAACAGCAGGCCGTGGCGCTTTGTAAAAAGCTTTGTTAAATCAGCCCTGCAGGTTCATAATTTTCTACTTGCATTTCCGGACGGAATATAGTATAATATAATTCAGTGTTGTTGCGGAGCGGCGGCATGGGATTTAAAAAGTGGGAAGGATTTGTTATGAGTAACAGTAAAATTGGATTTGACAATGAAAAATATCTGAAAATGCAGTCTGAGCATATCCGTGAGAGGATCGCCGGCTTTGGCGGGAAGCTCTATCTGGAATTCGGCGGCAAGCTTTATGACGATTACCATGCCTCACGGGTGCTGCCGGGCTTTAAGCCGGACAGCAAGCTGCAAATGCTGCTTCAGCTGAAGGACGAAGCAGAGATCGTTATTGTTATCAACGCCGGTGACATTGAGAAGAACAAGGTCCGGGGCGACCTTGGCATCACCTATGATGTGGACGTTATCAGGCTTCTGAACGTGTTCACCGGCATAGGGCTCTATGTCAGCTCGGTGGTGCTCACCCAGTATGAGGGCCAGCGTCAGGCAGATGCCTTCCAGAAAAGGCTGGAAGCTCTGGGAGTGAAGGTCTACCACCACTACAGGATAGAAGGCTACCCCTCTGACCTGCACAAGATCATGAGCGACGAGGGCTATGGCCGCAACGACTACATTGAAACACAGCGCCGGCTGGTAGTCATCACAGCTCCCGGGCCGGGCAGCGGAAAAATGGCCACCTGCCTCTCACAGCTTTACCATGAGAATAAGCGGGGCATCGCTGCGGGCTATGCCAAGTTCGAGACATTTCCCATCTGGAATCTGCCCCTGCGCCACCCGGTCAATCTGGCTTATGAGGCGGCTACCTCCGATCTGAACGATGTGAACATGATAGACCCCTATCATCTGGACGCCTACGGTGTTACCACCGTAAACTATAACCGTGATGTGGAGATATTCCCGGTGCTCAACGCCATGTTCGAGAGGATACTGGGAGAGTCCCCCTACAAGAGCCCCACAGATATGGGCGTCAATATGGCGGGCAACTGCATAATAGATGATGATGCAGTCAGAGAGGCTGCCAAGGAGGAGATAGTACGCAGGTACTACATCGGCCTCTGCGGGCGGAAAAAGGGCATTGTCTCGGACGACGAGATATATAAGCTGGAGCTGCTTATGAAGCAGGCCGGAGTATCCACCGTTGACAGAAAGGTGGCAGCGGCAGCACTGAAACGTGAGGAGGAGACCGGCGGCCCTGCGGCAGCAATGGAGCTCCCGGACGGCAGAATGATAACCGGCAAGACCTCAAACCTTATGGGTGCAGCCTCGGCGGTGCTGCTGAATGCCCTCAAAGCTCTGGGCGGTATCGACGACAAGGTGCTGCTTATGTCGCCGGAGGTCATTGAGCCGATACAGAACCTGAAGATCAAGCACTTAGGCAACCGCAACCCCCGTATCCACACAGATGAGACCCTGATAGCCCTGTCCATCTGTGCAGCGACGGACAGCAATGCCAGACTTGCCATGGAGCAGTTGGAAAAGCTTAGGGGCTGTGATGTTCACTCGACGGTCATTCTCTCTGAGGTGGACGAGCGCATATTCAAACGCCTTGGAGTAAACCTTACCTGCGAGCCGAAGTTCAATTGATAAATGACAACAAGCCGGGTGCTTCTGCGTGCCCGGTTTATTTTTA
>CADBTF010000010.1 GCA_902797485.1 uncultured Ruminococcus sp.
CGATCTTTGCGCCCTTGACCTCGGTCTTGCCTGTGATGTCGAACTTGGAAATCTCGATATTGGTCTTCTGCTCTGCATTGTTGAATACAAAGCTGTTGCCGGTGTTGGATACATAACCCTCGGTCATATCTCTGGGCCCTGTTCCGTTTGATGTGCCGGTCACGCTGTCTGCGTCAACCGTACCGTTCTTGACTGTAAACTCAACTACGGAAGGAATGATCTTGTAGGACTTGCTGTTTGCTGCACTTGCAGCTTCGTCCATTCCGGTCTCCTTCATGGTGTACTTACCGTCAGGAACTGAAATGCTCTTGGTAGTTCCGTCAGAGATCCACTCTGCATGGAAATCATTGCCTACGCCGTCAATGCTGATCTTAGCGCCCAGAACCTCTACTGCTTCTTCGTCGCCGAGAATAGCGGTCTTGGAGATCTGGATCTCGCCAAGAAGCTCTGCGTCATTCAGCTGGAACAAAGCATTATTGTCGTCCTTAGCCGCAGTGTACTTAACATAGCCGTTGGTCTGTGCACCTGCGGTCGAACCGTCAGATACACCGATAACAGAACCGGCTACTACCTGACCAGCTTTAACGGTGAACTGGATCCTTGAAGTAATTATATTGTAGGACTTGCTGTTCTTGGTATTGTCAACATCAGTCTCTGTTAATAAGTATGTACCGTCAGAAAGCTCAAAGGTCTTTGTCTTTCCGTCAGATACCCATTCGCCTCTGAAGTTGTTATCAATGCCCTGAATTTTGATCACAGCACCGATGACCTCTGTTGTGCCTGCAATATCAGTCTTCTTGATGTCGATCTTGGTCTTGACCTCAGCATCATTGAACTGGAACTTAGCGTTTGCACCGTCTGATGCCTCAGTGTAAAGAACATAGCTCTCGTCAGGATTCTCTAACTTGGAGGTCTCAACGTTGGAAGGCTTGCCTACGACCTGGCCGTTCTTTACTGTGAATTCGATCTCGGATTCTACAACGTCATAGGTAACCTTAGCGCCCTCAACACCTGTTTCCTTGAGCACATAGGTGCCGTCGGAGAGTGAGAAGGTCTTGGTAGTACCGTCAGATACCCAGCTGTCTGAGAAGGTGTTATCCTTCTTGGTTATTGTGATCGTTGCGCCTACGATCTCTTTAGTGCCTGCAATGTCCTTCTTGCTGATGTCGATATTGGTCTTGACCTCGGCATCGTTGAACTGGAACTTGGCATTTGCGCCGTTTGAAGCCTCAGTATAAAGAACATAGCTCTCGTCAGGGTTCTCTAACTTGGAGGTCTCAACATTTGAAGGACTGCCAACGACCTCGCCGTTCTTGACTGTGAACTCTATTACAGATGTTACAACGTCATAGGACAGATCATTGTTTTCTACGCCCTCTTCCTTGAGCTCATAAGTGCCGTCGGAAAGCTCGAAGGTCTTGGTAGTACCGTCAGATACCCAGCTCTCTGAGAAGCTGTTATCCTTCTTGGTAACTGTGATCTTCGCACCGATTATTTCAGTAGTGCCTGCAATATCGGTCTTGCTGATGTCAACCTTGGTCTTGACCTCAGCGTCATTGAACTGGAACTTATTGGCCCCGTTCTCGTCAGCTGCTGCTGTGTAAAGAACATAGCTTTCAGAAGCATTCTCGATCTTGGCAGCAGAAACGTTTGTTGGCTGGCCTACGACCTTGCCGTTCTTAACGGTAAATTCGATAACAGAATCAACTATGCTGTAGGACAGATCATTGTTCTGAACGCCTGTCTCTTTCAGCAGATATGTGCCGTCAGAAAGCTCGAAGGTCTTGGTCTTGCCGTCAGATACCCATGTCTCTTCAAAGGTATTGTCATTGCCCTTGCCGGAGATAGTGATAGAAGCGCCGATAACTTCTTCGCTTCCGGCAATGTCCTTCTTGCTGATCTCGACCTTGGTCTTGATCTCAACATCGTTGAACTCGAAGTTGTTATCCTTCTGCTCAACATAGCCGTTGGTCTTGTCTTCATCCTTTGTGCCGTCGGAGGTGCCCTCCACCTTGGAGATCTCACCGTCCTTGACAGTAAAGCTTACAACAGAATCAACTACCTTGTAGGACTTGGTGCTGTTGTTCACCTCAGTTTCCTGAAGCTTATAGTCGCCGTCAGAGAGTGCAAACTTGTTGTTTACAGCCTCGCCCTGCTCGTTGACCTCGGAAACCCACTCAGCGACCTTATCATAGCCGCCGTTGTCGTTCTTCTTGGTAATGATGATCTTAGCTCCGTCGATCTCGTCCTTGCCAACGATGTCTACCTTGGAAAGGGTGATCTCTGTCAGCTTTTCAGCGTCGTTGAACTGGAACTTATTGGTACCGTTCTCGTTTGCTGCTGCTGTGTAAAGAACATAGCCTTCCTTAGCGTCAGTCTTTTCAGACTGTGAAACGTTGGTAGGAGTGCCGACAATCACGCCGTTCTTGACAGTGAACTCGATCTCGGAATCGACCACATAATAAGAAAGCTTGTTAGCGTCGTTATCAACGGCTGTTTCCTTGAGAACGTAAGAACCGTCGGAGAGCGAGAAGGTATTTGTGGTGCTCTCGCCGGAGATCCATGTATTGATCTCTTCACGGTCATTGCCGTTCTTCTTATAAATGATGATGCGAGCACCGATAACTTCCTCGGAGCCTGCAATGTCCTTCTTGGAGAGCTCTACCTTAGTAAACTTTTCAGCGTCGTTGAACTGGAACTTGTCATTGTCGCTGTCAGTAGCCTTGGTATAGAACACATAGCTTTCAGAAGCATCTGCATTCAGCTCTGTGGCAATCTTCTGCTCTGACTCCTTGCCTGACTTGTCAAGAAGCTTGACATTCTCAACTTTTCCGTCGTTTACAGTAAACTGAACAACAGACTCTACTATATAGTAGGACTTGTCAGGATTGTCAACAGCAGTCTCTGTAAGAGTATAGGTGCCGTCTGTAAGAGTGAATACATTATCGCTTGCGCCGGAAACCCATGTCTCGGAAACAGTCTCGCCGCCGGTGGTAGTGCCGTTGAGCTCAATCTTAGCGCCGACTATTTCACTCTTTCCTGTGATGTCAGTCTTGGAAAGCTCGATATCAACAGTCTTTACCTGTATAGGATTGGGAGCAACGTTGATAGCCTTAACGCTTGCGCCGCTGCCGTTCTGAACGAAGCGGCTGCCTGTTGTACCGAAGCCGGACTTGAACTCGATATGAGAAGCAAATACGGTCTTGGTGGTAAGGTTGCCGTTGCCGTCGTCAACAGTTTCCTGCTTGGTATCGTCAACCACCTCAAAGGTGAGGGTGTTAGCGATAAGGTCATACTCGTCCTCGGAGTTCATGCTTACTTCTTTAAGAGTATAAACACCGGGAACAAGTGCGAAGGTGTACGGGTTGTTTTCTTCTTCAGTGCTTGTGGTCCAGCTTCTTACAAGCTTGCCTTCAGCATTGCGGACCTCGAACTTAGCGCCGTCAAGGAGCTCGTTCTTATCGTTGTACTTGCTGATAGTGAGCTTGGAGGTGGTGCCGGCTGTGCCGCGGTATACATAGTGCCACTCACCGGCGGAGTTGGTTACAAAGCCATTGCTCACAAGCCAGCCGGTAGAAGTAGTAGCAACATCTGTCTGAGAATCTTCGCCGGGAACAAGTATGATGCCTGCCGCGCTGCGGATATTGACTTTCTCAGCAGAAGCAAGATTGAACACTACTGCTCTTGACACCATGTCAAGGTATGTGTTCTGGTTATTGTTAAGAGAATTTCCGCCGGAGAGAGGCTCGCTGGAAAGCTCGCTTGCATAAGCAGCCTCCGGAATCAGGTTGCCTTCCTCGTCGTAGATGCGGATAGCGTATTTTGCAAGGGTAACATTTGCGCTCTTTTTAAAGTTGAACACCAAAGTCTGACCCTGCTTGATAAGGATCTTAACGCCGTCCTGGTTATCATCTGCACCGGCAGTGATCGCAAAATAATTCAAATAATCGTCAGCGTCAACATAGAATGTTGCATCTGCCGGAGCATCTCTTGTGTCGATCCAAAGCTTATTGCCGTCCGGTCTGATGTTTATGTTCTGATCATTAGCAGCAAGCTGTGCAGATACATTGACAAGATTTTTCAGAAGCGGATCTACAACGTTATTCTTAATAGCCTGCGGGTCCATCGGAGAGAAAGCAACAGTCTTGTCGCTGTCCTTGAAAAGACGTTCAGCCTTGTCTGCATAAAGCGTTGCGCCTTTTTCGCAGGTACCACCGCCGATATAGATTATACCGTCCGGGTCAGAGGTGAAACCGTCGATCGGATCGCCGAAGTCCTTGAAATTCGGGAACCTGCCGAAATCAGAAATATAGAAATCGCCGCCGTAGTATCCCGAAAGGTCAGGAGATGTGTTGCCGTTATCCTGGAACTTATTCACAACGAGGTTTGTCTCGGTGTGGTTGATCTTCCTGTACTCGTCAGCAACAAAACCGTAGTTGATGCCGTCACCGAGAATGCTCTCGTAGGTGACATCATTTGTAGGCATTGCCTTGAAATCAAGATCCAGTGTAAATAAAGCGTATCCTTCTTCTCCTGTATCTTCAAGTACAGCACCGTTGCCATAAACAGCATTTACACCATTTATATAGGCATTTGCATCATAGACCTTTACTTTCTCATTGTGGTCGATCATATCCTTTACGGTCACATCATCAGTCAGGCCCTGAACGAGATATACCTTAGTGGAGGGCTCGTTTCCGGTGTAGCGGTCGTCGGTGGAATTACCGTTGGAATCCAGCCAGTAGGAATTTTCCTTGGTCTGGATAACGGCCGTATCAGTACCGGTCTTGTTTGTCACATTGATAGGATAAGCATAGTAGGTAGTTGAATTCTGATGCTTTACCTCTATCAAGGCGCAGAACCTGTCAGCAGAAGTTATAGTTGTAGGAACTTCATAGTTTACGTTAAGCCGGAATGCAACGTCCTTCTGCTCCATGGTCAATTCGGTATGATCGCCATTTGTCTCCGAAGTCATGACATATCCCAGGAAGGAATCAGATGCCTTAGGAACATCACCCTTGAAATCGTTGTAGCAATTTAAAGAGTACCATTCCCTGCCGCGGGAGCCATCACACCAATAGGCTCTCCACTTAACGGTATAGTCTGCCGGGTCATAATCGATCAGGTTATTCTGATTGATGTCGCTGGCAGAGCCGTTAACCATTCGGTAGAACTGACCAAAGGACACTGTCTGGGGGAATTCATTGTAATTATAGTAGTAATTCCACATATTATCCCCATAGCGCACCGGAGTCATCTGCTTTAAATTCCAGCCGACTGTCTCGCCAGTAGATTTCTCTACCAGCTCAGCAAGCATGAATGAGCCCTGATTATTGCCGGAAGCAGATAAGATTCTATTTATGGAGCCGTCCTTATTAAGGACATTCACAGTAATAGAAGCTTCTGTGCCGTCAGCAAGGGCATGCAGTGGCTCGACAAGTGCTCCGCCGAAGGTGGAGAGTGCCAGAAAAAACGCCGTAACAAGGCTCAATACCTTATTAAAGCGTTTTGCCAATGCTCTTTTCATATTATTTTCACCCTTTCATATTATTATTAAATTTTTCAGTGTGATCAAGAGCTGACATCACCTGAATATAATAATACATATATATTATACCATAGCGGTAATAAATTTGCAACAATTTTTCTCTCATTCATTCATAGAATTTTCAGTAACATTTTTGTTCAATTTGACAATTTTCCAGTTTTATTCTTATGCAAAAAGCTAATTCAGAATATCATAAAATGAAACGGTATAAAAATATGATTTTTGTATTCAAGTATACAAAAAATCAACCGTCAGCCATAACTGACGGTTGAAAGCAATAGGATATGTTAAATTCACAGGAGAATAACACTAAACCTGTGCATGACAAGCAAATTACTTGTCAATACAAATTATCGTACAGCTGCAATGCCGGTGCGTCATCACTTGCTGTGGTGCTGCTCTTTGGTCTGATACATTCTTTCGTCACTGGTGCGGAATATCTCGTCGATATCCTCGGCAGTTCCGTCGGTGGCATTTATGCCTATACTGATAGTAGTATCGGTGCCGAGGTCCTTGAATTCTTCCTTTACAGCCAGCTCCAGCTCCCCGCAGCGCCTTTGTATCTCCTTCTGGGAACTGCTCTCGTCTATGACAGCAAATTCATCGCCGCCCAGACGCATACAAACACAGCCCGGAAAATGCTCCTTTATCAGCTCGGCAGTCCTGACAAGCGCCTTGTCTCCTGAGGCATGGCCGAGGGTGTCGTTGATGGCCTTGAATCTGTCTAAGTCCATATAGATAAGCGTAAAGGGCTTGCCCTTTATTTGACCGAGATAGCTGTAAAAATACCTGCGGTTATAAATGCCGGTGAGCATATCCGTATTGGCAGCCTCAAGAATTGATTTTTCGTAGGCCCGCTCATAGGTAATGTCGGTCAGAGTCACTATATAGCCGGAAATGTTGTCGAAGGAATCCCGGATCTCCAGCTCATTTACAACTATGCTTTTCTGCTCTCCGCCTGTCTCAAAGATGTATTCCCGTTTGGCGGTATGGTCAAGTGTGTTTTCTTGACGGTCGCTTACAGGTGTAAAGTTTTCTTCCTTCCAGTTCAGATAGTCAAAGTCCTTTTGCTGAGCCTCGGTGACTGCTCCGCACAGCCCGCTGAACATGGAATTCATCTTGATGACCTTCCACTCCGTTGAGAAAACTGTCATAGGAAATGGGAGGTTTTCAGTCAGGATAGAAAGCTCTATCCCCATATTGCCAAAATCTGTAACGTTATGGCCTACTCCCACGGTGCCGAACAGGTTGCCGTATTTGTCATATATGGGTGTTTTGTAGGTGGTGAACTGCTTTACTCCGTCAGAGGTGAGCACAGGCTCGTCGCAGATATAGGTCTTGCCGTTCTTGACAGCCATTTCCTCGGAGATCTTGTATTCGGTCTCCGGCAGCTGGTAATCCCAGATGTAGTCATGGTCATGACCGATGACCTCGCTCTTAGGCTTCTGGACTACCTGACAGAAGCGGTCATTTACCAAAGTATGCACTCCGTCGGAGCGCTTGAACCAAAGCATATCAGGCACACTGTTTATAGCAATGTCCAAAGCCCGCTTATAGAAATCCACATCAAAAACATTTTTCAGCTGCCTTACGGCTCTCAGGAAGCGCTTGTAGATAAGCTCCGGCGGGTCAAGAGGGCTCCATATATCGTAGAGCCTGCCCGCAATGCGTGCGCAGTCTGCCAGCCGGCCCACATAGACAACGTGCCAGTTCTTCCGGCGTATATAGATGCTTGCATGGGTGGGAATGTCAGTTATCAGAAAGCCTGCTTTGCCCTCCGGCAGAGGGAGGTCATCATCATAGGGGGAGTTTATCAGGATAACATTCTCCGGGAGCTCCTCATAGGGGACCTTGGTATTGATAGATATCCTATGCAGATCATTGATAACTATTAACCGGAAATCAGTCATTGAAAGCACCTGCCTTTTCTATAGTATGTATTTATCTAAACTGAGAAATATTGATTATTCGCATATCTAATCAATTATATCCTACCACATACAAAATATAATTTTATCAATATTTAGTTAAGACTTTGTTAATTATGTTAATACTTGTCTTAACCACACTCATAAAATAAAAAAACGCTCACCGGCGCTCAGGCAGCTTACCCTCTGCGTCGGTGAACAGCTTATGATATATTACTTTTCAAGTCTGTCAATGCCCTTTAAATAAAGCCTTGTGCTGATAACGCAGGACACACAGTAGAGCGGCACTGCGGCAGCAAGGAGCTTCAGACCGAGGGATATAAACCTGAACTCACCCACAAATTTGAAGAAGCTCTCCCAGAAGCTGTCCTCCGAGCCAATCCAGCTGAGGTCTCCGAAAAGGCCATAGACCAGCAAAGCCAGCACGATAACTGCCATAAACCCGCCTTTGATCTGTGTGCCGATCTTAGTGCCGAAGACGGTTATGCAGGGCAGCTCCACCGAGCGCATCAGCAGTGAGAGCGCTGCCAGAGTTACAACTACTCCGGTGATGTCCGGCGCTTTATCGAAGATCGAGCGGATCACCAGATTTGTCCCCCAGCATATACAGAAGGTCAGCAGCACCGAAAGTGCCACAAAAACGTATTTTGCAGTCACCTGCTTAGCGATACCCCCGGGAACTGCTGTGACGTAATAGCCCCACTTTTTGCGCTCGTCAGTCTGGAAGAAATTCAAGGCAAAGGCTCCCACGATCAGGAAGGAAAGAAATGCAGCGCCTCCCATAAATCCGGTCAGAAACAATGGGTTTTCTGTTGCTCCTATAGTATCATCGCCGACGAACACCATAACTGACATCACAACGTTGAAAAAGATCAGCACAAAAAATATTGGCAGCAGATACCTTCGGTTCGTGCAAAGATCTTTATATAACAGTCCTAACATCTGCCGCCCCTCCTTTTCAGAGCCTTAACACTGATAAAAAAGCTCAGTGCTGTTATCCCCAGCAGCACAGTCGGTGCCAGCCACCAGATATTATCTCCGAACCAACGTGCAACTCTCATTACCTCGTCCTGAAAGAACCTTGTAATTATCTGTCCTTCACCGATACCCAGCGCATCAAGCGCCGCTTCACGCTGAGCTTCATCCATTTCGTAGATGTCTATGCCATAGCTGTTGTAATAGCTGTTCATCCACCTGTTGAGTCCAAAGGCCGCTCCGAGATATAGCAGTGTAAACATGAGCGTCATTACCATAGCTGCCACATTCGGCTTACGCACCCTATAGGTTATCGCCTCCTGGATAGTCCTTACAACATACATCACACAGCCTATCGCAAAAATATAGAGCAGATATTTCGCATTGAACTCCATACCGAAGATAAGGTTTGCGATCAGCAGATTGATATAGGCGACCAGCGTTGCTCCGCCAAGGAAGCAGAGGTTTGTCATATACACCGCCCCGACTATGCTCTTCTCAGTGACCGGCAGAGTGTGCTCATAAATGCGGAAGCCGCTCTTTTCATCGGGTATCACACAGTCGGTGAAGGTGGAGAAAAGCAGCACTGCTCCGCCGAATACCATTATATAATACATTACGCTGCTGACATTTTCAGCTATTCCCTCTGAAAGCTTTTCTATATTGCCGTACACCGCTGAAAGCCTGACGAGTATACAAAGAAATATCAATACCAGATATACAGCTAAGACTACGATGCGGTATTTGCGTGTGAGGTAAAGCTCCTTCAGCATCAATCCCTTCATTCAGCTCCACTCCTTTTTCTCCCGGTTTACATAATATACCATAATGTCGTCAAGGGTCGCATGGTCTATGACTGCGCCGGAATATTTTTTCTCACAGGCAGCCCTGTCACTGATAAGCAGCTCTGCTCCCACATCTGAAAGCCTTGCGGAGACAAAGTCCTCTCTGCTGACAGAAGAATAATCGCTCCTGCTGCATTTAAGTATCCCGTGTGAAGTGAGAATATCGTCCTTGTAGCCGGTGAGCAGTATCCTGCCCTTGTCAATAAAGGTGACGCTGTCTGCGATCTTTTCAAGGTCGGAGGTGATATGTGAGGACATCAGGATAGAATTGTTCTCGTCCTGCAAATACTCCATGAAGATATCCAGTATCTCATTTCTGACTACCGGGTCAAGGCCGGTGGTGGCCTCGTCCATTATGAGCAGCTTTGCCCCGTGAGAGAGCGCCGCTGCGATCTGAAGCTTCATCTTCATACCCTTTGAAAACTTTGAAAAGGGCTTCTTCATGGGCAGTGCGAACCGGTCAAGATACTTTTTAAAGGTCTCGCTGCTCCATTCAGTGAAAATATGCCTGAGCATCTTATCAAGTATTTTAGCGTTCAGCTGCTCATGAAAAGGCATCTCGTCAAAGACAGCGGAAATATCCCGCTTGATCTCGATCTCATTGGCTTTCAGCTCACGGCCGAAGATCTTTATTTCCCCTGAATCAGGCTTGATTATCCCCAGCAGGGAATTTATGGTAGTGGACTTCCCTGCACCGTTCTGGCCGATAAATCCCATTATGCTCCCCTTGGGAACGTTGAACGAAACATTGTCAAGTGTAAATCCGTCATAGCGCTTGGTAAGACCGTTGATCTCGATTGCATTGCTATATTCAGACATTTTACTCTCCTCCATAGATAATATCTAAGAGCTCGTGAAGCTCCCGGGCAGAGATACCGCCCATATGCGCCTTTTCACAGGCCTGAGTAAGCAGCTGCTCTGCCTGCTTCATGTACTCCTCACGGACAAGCTCTTTGTTCTGATGCTTAACAAAGCTTCCCTTGCCGGTGTAGCTCTCGATAAAGCCCTCCCGCTCCAGCTCCTCATAGGCTCGCTTGGTGGTTATGATGCTTATTCTGAGAGACTGTGCCAAAGCCCGCATGGACGGAAGGGCGTCCCCCTCTGCCAGTGCGCCGCTCATTATCTGAGCCTTGATCTGTGAAACTATCTGCTCATAGATCGGGGCGTCAGATGAGTTTGAAATAATAATATCCATGTGATCACCTTTAATTATATTGTATATACTCTATATACACATTATACACGTTATACACATCATTGTCAATTAGCAACAATAAACAAAAAAGCGCCGGTCTGCCGACGCTTTTTAGTTGCTATATCACAAATCTTGTATAATGCAAAGCCCTGTCAAAAAGCAGAATGACTGTGCATTGTTAATATGGCTTTACTGCTCCGATGATCTCGGTGACAGACTTAATGCCGTTTTTGTCCAGCCACTCATTCATACCGTCGATGATCTTCACCGGGGCGTAGGGGTCCCGGAAGATAGCTGCGCCTACCTGTACTGCGCTGGCACCTGCCATCATTATCTCTATAGCGTCCTCAGCGGTGGAAACTCCGCCCATGCCGCAGACGGGTATCTTTATCGCACCCGCTACCTGCCACACCATTCTCACAGCCACCGGGAATACTGCCGGGCCTGAAAGTCCGCCCACATTATTGTGCAGCACCGGGCGGCGGGTCTTGATGTCTATACGCATTCCCAGCAGGGTGTTTATCAGTGAAACAGCATCGGCACCGTTGGCCTCAACGGACTTGGCAATATCAACTATGCTGGTAACATTCGGAGAAAGCTTTACCATAAGCGGCTTGTCGCTGGCATCACGGACTGCCTTGGTGACTGCCCCTGCCACATTGCAGTCGGTGCCGAAGGCAGCGCCTCCCTGCTTGACATTCGGGCAGGAGATGTTCAGCTCTATCATATCAACAGCTGTGCCGTTGAGCTTGGCAGCCAGCTCTGCACACTCCTCAACCGTTGAGCCGGCGATGTTTGCGATTATGCGAGTGCCCTTAGTGGCAAGATTTGGCAGCTCATAGCTTATGAATTTGTCGGAGCCGCCGTTTTGCAGCCCCACAGAATTAAGCATACCCATTGGTGTTTCGGCAATCCTCGGAGGGATATTCCCGGCACGCTCATGCAGAGTGGTGCCCTTGACGGAGATGCCTCCCAGTCTGGAAAGGGGATATAAGCACTCATACTCCCTGCCGTAGCCGTAGGTACCGCTGGCGGGGATAATTGGGTTGTTGAACTCAACACCCGCAAGGCTTACTTTCAGATCAGCCATTGAAGCACACCTCCTTAGCGTCAAACACCGGGCCGTCCTTGCAGACGTGAGCGAATATCTCCTTGCCGTCACGCTCTATCTTTGCAGCGCAGCCAAGGCAGGCACCCACACCGCAGGCCATTCTCTGCTCTAAGGATACCTGGCAGCGGACACCGTATTTTTCAGCAATACCCGCAACTGCCTTCAGCATCACCATTGGACCGCAGGCGTATATAATGTCCGGTTTTTCGGACTGCAAATGCTCCTCAAGGGCTGTGGTGACAAAGCCGTGTACTCCGGCAGAGCCGTCATCAGTGCAGAGGACAGTGCGGCAGCCAAGGGCCTTGAAGTCCTCCTGCAAAATAGCCGCAGCAGCATTCCGGAAGCCGGATATTGCAGCAGCGTCCTCACCGTAGAGAGAAGCTATCCCCAGCATCGGCGGAACACCTATCCCGCCGCCCACGCAGACAGCCTTGCCGGGCACTTTTGTAAAGCCCTTTCCAAGTGGAGCGATCATATCAAGATTATCGCCCACATTAAGCTCTGCCAGCTCCGCAGTGCCTTCGCCCCGCACTTCAAACACCAGCCTGAGAGTGCCGGCTGCCTTGTCGATCTGACAGATAGAGATAGGCCTGCGCAGAAAATGTGAGGGAGCCAGAAGCTGAGCAAACTGCCCCGGCTCTGCCAGCTCCGCCGCCTCCGGGCAGAGCACAGTAATATCGAAAATGCCCTTGGCAGAGGCGCATTTGCGGATTATCGGGTATAGTCCTTGTCTGTACATTCGATCAGTCCTTTTTATAGTGTATTTGTATATCCTGCGTGGTATCAGGTCTCGTAGGCTGCTCTGTTCCAGGTGAACTGACGGATAGTCTGTACCTGATAGCCGGTGAAATCATAGAAGCCGCTTGGGTAAACTATGAACGGGCAGGAATCAAGATAGAGCCAGCCTGTACCTGTAGTCCTGTACATACTCCAGTGGTGCTCACCGGTGGTGCTTCTGCCCTTGACAAGCTTGTGCTCGTAGCCGGCACGCTCCAAGAGAATGTCTGTGGTGGCGGCGTAGTAGTAGCAGGCACCCCGGCGGTAGTTGAAGGCATAAGCAGCAAGGCCGTCTCTGCCAACGGTAGGCACAGCAGTATGGGTGTACCAGATCAAATTATGAACATAGCTGCATATAGCCTTAGCGCTGGTACCGATGTCAAAGATAATATCATCGGCATAGGTCTTTACATTTGCTTCGGTAACTGTGCCGGTAACATTGGCAGCAACTCCGAAGGCCTTGTTATAGATATAGCCTGTTTTGCCGCCGAACTCAGCCTTGAACCAGCAGCCGGTGGCGCCGATGATCGAAACCGTCGAGCCGGCAGGCACGCTTCCCAGTGAGCTGGGGGAGAAGGCGGCATTGGCATAAAGCTCTGTTTTCTTGGTGGTCTTGGCTAAGTAGTCAATTACATGGATAGACTGCACAGCACTGTAATCGCCGTAGCGCATACCGGTCTTGGTGCCGCTGGCGGTGCAGAAAGAGCGCACCTTGACATACCATGTCTCGCCGGACTTGGGAACGCTTGAAAAGTTTTCCTCAAGGTCGTTCAGATCAGTCGAGGTATAGCTGTGAACATTAGAGGAGAAATCTGAGCTGGTGCTGTAATAGACCTGATATCCTACAGTTCCGGGGCTGCCCTTTTCCCAGGAAATCTTAAAGGCGCCGTTTTGGGTGGTGATGTTTGTGATCCTGTTTACGGCAGGCTTGATAACAAATTCAGCCTTTACAACATTTGAGGGGTCAGAATTATTGGTGGCAGTAACTGTTGCTATACCGGCTTTGATATTGTTAGTATATTTAACAGTATAATCGTCTGCGCTTACAGCTGCGCCGTTAGCGTCTGTCACTTTGACAGCAGGCTTGATCTCGCTGCCTGTGTAATTCAGCGAATTATTTGTGACCTCGATCTTACTGAGCTGCGGGAAGGTCTTTATTGATCTGGTCGCTGAAAAATCTCCGTAGCGGCGGGTGTTGAAGGTACCGTCCTGAGTAATCACCGAGCGCACCTTAACATACCAGCGCTCGTTTGTCCCGAACTTGTTTTTAATAACAGTGCCCGAAGAAGAAATATCCTTGATGGTGTAACTCAGGGCGCCCTTGAAATTATAGTTTTGACTGATAAGGACCTGATAGGCAAGAGCTGTGCTGTCCGGAACCCACTCTAACCTGATGCCTTCCTTGGTGTATGAGATCCCCTTTATCGTCTGCTTTTTCGGGATCACATAGTAATTATATTTCGCTGTACCCTGATATTTGCCAACACCCTCGATCGTCAGGAGCGCAATACCTGTGTTAATATTGTTCGCATAGCTGAGCTTGTAGTCCACGTCCTTCACAAGACGGGTCCTGCCGTCGTAAATGTTCAGGTAGCAGCTTCCGCCGTAGTTATCCGGGCAGACCTCTTTGCCGGTATAGGTAAAGGTGAAATTCAAAAAGCTTATCCTGCAATCTGAGATCTCCTTAGTCTCAGCGGCATCATAGACGACCGAACTCTGCGCAGACGGAGCTCCTTCCTCCGCAAAAGCAGACAATGCGCTGAAGCCGGAAAATGCAACAGTCATTGCTGCTAAAGCAGCAAGTAATTTCCTTGATGTTTTCATTAATATCCTCCTTTATTATTCAGCCTGAGATATATTTGCTTCTATCCCATACATACGTATACTTGATAAGCGTGTCAGCTGTCAGGCCATAGGTAACAAGCCTTGCGCCGTTGAGGGGAGTACATTCCATATAATACCAGCTGCTGTCACCGGGATACTTGTAGGCGTTCCAGTTATGATAAACACTGTGCTGGCTGCCCTTTATCAGCTCATGGTCAAAGCCGGCTCTTTCTAATAGAAGGTCAGCCAAAGCAGCATAGTTGAAGCAGCGGCCGGATTTCTTTTTTACAGCTGTTGCTGCGTTCATGTCTCTTGCGGCATACTCAGGAATTCCCTGATTATACCAGATATTAGCGGTGGTGTAGTACCTGATAGCCGAGGGTGTGCAGCCTATGTCAAAGAGCACATCATCAGCAAAGCCGCTGACATTGGCAGGAGAAACATTACTCTTGGTAACGCCGGAATAATTGCCGAAGGCTCTGCCGTATACCCAGTAGATGCCGCCGTTATACACCAGCCTGTACCAGTTGCTGCTGCTTCCGATAACACCAACAAGCGAGCCGCTGCTGATAGTCCCAAGGGCAGCGGGAGCATAGTGGGCGGCGGCATACAGGCCGGCTTCATGATTTGTGACTGACTGATAGTTATATGTAATGATCGACTTGACAGGGCTGTAGCTGCCGTATCTTGCAGAGCTCTGCTTTCCGTCGGCAGTGGTGAAGGAGCGCACTTTGACATACCATGTCTCACCCGCCCTGGGAACCCTTGAAAAATTCTCACTCAGATCATTTAAGTCTGTGGAGGTATAGCTGTGGACATTTTCGGAGAAATCAGGAGTGGTGCTGTATGACACCTGATAGCCGACGGTACCGGGGCTTCCCTTTTCCCAGCTCACCATAAAGGCGCCGTTCTGTGAGGTAAGGCTTTTGATATTATTCCGAGCCGGCTGTATCATAAAATCAGCAGTTATCACATTTTTAGGATTGGCCTTATTAGTCACAGTAACTGTTGCTTTGCCGGCGTTGATGTTATTGGAATATTGAACACTATAATCGCTTTCGCTGACTGGATTGCCTGAGCTGTCAAGGACAGTGATCTCCGGCTTCAGGGCGCTTCCTGTATAGGTCAGGGTGTTTTCTGAGAACATTACCGATTTGAGTTCGGTGAAGGTCTTGACCGACCTGGTGGCTGAAAAGTCACCGTAGCGACGGGTATTAAAGGTGCCGTCCTCGGTGATGAGAGCTCGTATCTTCACATACCAGCGCTGGTTGCTTGAAAACTTATTCCTGACAACAGTGCTTGAAGCTGATATATCCTTGATAGTATAGCTCAGGGCACCCTTGAAATTATAGTTCTCACAGATCAGTATCTGATAGGCAAAAGCAGTGCTGTCAGGTGTCCACTCAACATGGATACCCTGCTCGTCATAGAAGATATTATTGATGCTCAGTTTTTTTGGAACAACATAGTAGGTGATCTTTTGGCTTCCCTTGTAATCTCCTATTCCCTCAATAGTCATGGAAGCTACACCCGGTTTTATGTTGTTCTCATAGCTTACGGTATAATCCTCGCCATTTTTCAAGCGTGTATTGCCGTCCTTGATATAAAAGCAGCAGCTTCCCTGATAATTCTCCGGACAAACCTCACTGCCGGTGTACCTATATGAGGTCCTCAGCATAACGAACCTGCACTCCGAGATGTCCTTCAGAAACTCCTGCGGGTCCTGCTGCTCGATAGGCAATATAGGCAGCTCGTTATCATCAGCGGCGCACGCAACACCTGTTGAAAAACCAAAACCTGCCGCAGCCACAGAAAATGTCAGAAATGAAGCTGCCAGCAGCTTTTTAAGCGAATACATATTATCTCTCCTCGATCGTTCTGTTTTGTAAAATGTGTACTATTTTATATAATACCACATTTTCACCTGATTGTCACGCTTATAACAAAAGTCCGGCAGTTTTTTGGCATTTTGTACAGTTTTTCGCAGGCTAATTAGTTATTTCGGCAAAACAGCGCAAAATGGGCGCCTAATAGGCGCCCATACATTTACTGCTCTTTCTTCTTAACGATATGCCCTTCCACCAGTGCCGCAAGCGAATAAACTATATACCCGCCGCAAACGATCATAATAAGGTTTCTTACCAAATGGCTCTCACCGGTCGAGGGGTTCTTGCCGGATTTGCCTGATTTATCAGACGAGCTGTCAGCCTGCTGCGAAGCGTGTATCACCGCTTCTTCTATGTCTTTTGCCGCAGGCTGAACAGACTTGTCCGTTGATGAATCGCTGTCCTTGGAGGCACCTGTTGTAATAACAGCACTCTGATCCTCTCCTATGCCAGAGCTGTCGCTGTCATCAGTGCTCTCAGCAGCGCCATCTGCTTTTTTGACCGAGCTTGCAAAGGAGACCTCTGCCTTGCTCTCTGCATCGTCAGCCTCCTGATCGTCAGCTTCGCTGCTCTCAGAAGACTCATCTGCTGTGCTTTCTGTAGCTGTGTTATTGTCATCAGTGCTGTCCTTGCTGTCATCGCTTGAAGCTGCACTGCCGGTGCTATCATCATCTGTGTCTTCATCGTCCTCAGACTGTGAACAACTATTATTATCATCATCGTCGTCATCCTGGTCGATGACTACGCCGTAAGCGTCAGTAAGCGGTGTGCCTACCGGCTCAGCGTAAACCTTTCTCTCAACGAACTTTACTGAATTAACGCTGAAATCAGAGTTGGCCTTCATGTAGTAAAGTGCTACTACCAAGTCAGAGCCTAAGGACATGGGGTCAAGGTCCTCGACCACCCAGGTCTCCTCGCCGCCGGTGCGAAGCTTGTTGTTCTGCTTGAGATACTTACCGTTGATTATCATTCCTACTCCGCCGTTGGCATTTGCGCTGGCTTGTACGTTTATCATAACATCATAGTGCTTGGAGTAATCTGTTACATAATCAGCCGCATGAATGTTATAGGAAACGATCTCCTCAGAGTTGAAATCTCCCTCAGACTGATGATAGCTGAACAGCGGAGCTTCCTCGCTGCTTTCTTCTTCAAGGTCATACGCCGGAGCCTCTGCTGCCTTAGTCGTGGTTGTGCTCTGCTTTGTTTCCTCAACTGCTGCTGCCTGAGCGATGGTAGTAGTTGTCGTTGCTGCCTCCGGTGTGGTGGTAGTGACCGCAGCTTCTGTAGTAGTGGTCGTAGTGGTGGTCGTAGTAACAGGCTGGGGAGTTGTGGTGGCCTCATCATCAGCAGAAGACTCAGGATAGGTCACAGGCTCGCCGTCGTCATCTATCTCGTAGTCAGGGTCGTTTTCAAGCTCAGATTCGTCATAAACGATCTCCACTTCTTCTTCCTCGTCGTCCTCAACTACCTCGGTGTACTCGTCGTATTCTTCATCATCGTCCTCCGGGCCGTAGTACCCGCCGTTGTAGGGCTCATCAGAGACCTCCGGGCCGGATACTGAGATAGGTGAGGTCATAAAGGGCGAGGCCTCAAAGCCTCCGTCAGTGGCTGTTACCATAGTCTCCACATCTACCCAGAACTCAATGTCTCCCTCGCAGAACTCCCGCACATCAAAGGACGCCAGCGTCAGCGAGGTCTCGTTCTCTATGTTGGTGTTCAACAGGTTAGCGCCTATTATCCTGACTATGCCCTCAGAGTAGGCGTAGTTTGTTATTACAGAGAAGCTGCTGGGAACGTTGTATATCGTTTCCGCCTCCTGAGCAGTCGGGATATGGACCTCGACTTGGTCAGGATCGTAGTGCAGCTCTAAGGTCATACCGGAGGCTCCCGCCTCGTTGGGAATGTAATCCACCGAAACGCTTATCCTTTCACCGGGAGCAGCGCTCGTCTTGTCTGTGACAAGTCTTATCTCATTTGCAGCAGAAGCTGAGGTGCCGAGCATCGAGACCATCTGCGTCACCATCATTACCGCCGTCGCACAGGAAAGAGCTGCCTTGTTTACCTTTAATTTCATGATGATCGGTCCTCCCTTTGACCCTTATTTGATCCTTCTAAATTTCTCCGATCCGACTCGTCAAAAAACTCAAGGGCTTTAGTTTCAGCAGCTTAACTAAAAATTATCAGTCCAAAAAATTACTTTTGGCGAATTCGGTTACAATTTGTATTATCATTATATCTATAGTCAAAACAAAAATCAATAGTCAAAATATTCAATTATTTTGGGCTTTATTTGGATATTAAGCAGAGAACAAATTTTCACGCAGGATATATTGTTGTCCAAAACTTTTCCTACCACAAGATGTACTGTAACCGAGTTGTAACATTTGTAACCTTATGTCATATTCACTTTGTAAACTTTTTGTGACGCATTTCTGTACGATTTTCAGAACAGATAAACAAAAATGCCCCGCTTCAAAACAAGCGGAGCGATAGGTCATATAAAAAGAAAAAAGGCAGCCGTGATCTGACTGCCTTATATTCTTTTGTGTGCAAAAAACCTTAGCATCAAGCACGCTCTACCTTGCCTGAACGCAGGCACCTGGAGCAGGCATAAACGTGTGTGGGAGTGCCGTTGATAACAGCCTTAACACGCTTTACATTGGGCTTCCATGCTCTGTTGGTTCTTCTGTGGGAGTGGGATACCTTGATACCAAAGGTTACGCCCTTTCCGCAAAATTGACATTTTGCCATGAGGTAAGCACCTACCTTTCCATACTCATAAAATACAAATATCACAATACTAAAATATTATAACATATCTTTTTAGAAATTGCAAGACCTTTCAGGCATTTTTTAAAAATTTATTTTTTATTAACAGCTTACGCCGCATAGAGCCTGTCTCTTGCGGAATCATCAGGGGGAGCAAATATGCCTCTCTGCTTGCTGCCGGCCTGCTCCTGACCTCGCCAGTCCTCATCAGTCTTGTTTATCATGTCGTAGTAGATAATGGCGTTGGAGATGTTAATTCTTTCCTCGCCGTAGCTCACATAGCCGCTTATGTAATCCGGTTCAACTGCACCGTCGTTGGTCCTGAGCTCTGCCGCTTCCATACTGTAGGCGGTGTTCTTGGTGGTCTTGTAGCTGCCGTCTCGGAGCTCGTTGTATACCGGGTTGGGGTTATCCTTATAGCTCTGGTTGCAGCTGGCGTGTTTGGCCACATTGTCATAGCCCCGGACATCAAAATAGGTGCTCTTCTGGTTGTTGTAATAGACCGTATCGGTAACAAAGTTGCCGTTGGGGAAGATCACCACATTTTCTTCATTTTCGGGAATGGAGAAAATATCGTGGCCTAAGGCATAGCTGTTCTCAAAGCCCAGCATATTTCCGAGGGTAGGCTGAACATCATACATACCCATGACACGGGTTATCTCCTTGGGCTCCTTCAGGTCCTTGCTCCAGATAATGAATGGAGTCTTGCGGTTGAGGTTGTAGTAAAAATCGTCCACCGGGATATAGCCCTCGTCGGTCTCGGTAAGCACTTCCTCTGTGAAGGGGTTGTAGTTGTAGTAGTAGTTGAACTGCTCCTCCTTGATCTTGGCATCGTGGTCACCGTAGAGGACGATCACAGTGTTCTCCAGCAGGCCCTCCTTTTCAAGATCATCGAAGAACTGCCCCAGAGCCTCGTCCGCATAGTGGACGGATTTGAAATAGCTACCCAGCTTGGTGCCCTCCAGGAAAGGAGCGCTCACCTGCTCCAAAGCGCCTGTCTCCGGGTTCTTGCGCTGGTATTTGAAATCCACCTCAAAGTCGCTGACACGCTCTATGTCGGTGAAGGGAGTGTGGTTTGTCAGCATGATAAAGGTTCCGTAAAAATTCTTGTGTTCCTTGGAGATCGCCTTGATCTTGGGGATAGCCTGTCTGAAAAAGCTCTTGTCCGAAAGGCCGAGGCCGATCATCTCGTCAAGCTCAAAGTCATCAGAGTAATTGTAGAGCTTGTCATAGCCAAGAGACTTGTGCAGATTAAGGCGGTTCCAGTAGCTGCCGTTGTTGCCGTGCATACTGAATACATAGTAGCCCTTGTCCTTAAGCATTGACTGCACAGTGGTGTAGTCTCTGTCCCAGTAGTTTATGGCGACGGTCCCGCTGGACGCAGGGAGCAGAGAGGTCGCAAAGGTGAACTCACTGTCCGAGCTGGTGCCTACAGATTCCTGAGCATAGAAATTGGAGAAATACAGCCCCTCGCTGGCAAGCTTGTTCAGATTTGGGGTAAGGGGCTCGCCGTTGATGTAGGTGTCCATAGTGAACTGCTGGACGCTCTCAGCGTGTATGGTGATAACATTCTTTCCCTTGAAGATATCAGAATACTCGTTCTTGCCCTCTGTCTCCTTGGTGGTCTCGGTCTTTTCGGTGTAGAACTCGGTAAAGGCCTGCTTGTTCTCGTCGTAGCCCAGCCACATATTCATCTTAGCGTGGATACTGGAAACAGTGTCAGAGAGCTGGTAGGTATAAAGGCCGAAGGTGCCAAGCACATATTCCCTGTTCCACTGCTTGGCAAGACGGGAAACATCGGTGCCTGTAAGAGTTGAGGCAAACACACCCGCAAAGGCAAGACCTACCGCAAAGGTAGACAGAGCATATTTCCTGCCCAGGTGAAGCGCCTCAAGGTCATCGAAATATGTGGGCTTCTTCTTTTTGATATAGACATATACGGCGATCTGTGCCGCAATAGACCAGAAGAAGATCAGCTGCTTGAATTCCAGCAGGTTGGTGACTGCCCCCATAACACCGCCCAGCTGGGAGGCTGTCGAAAGGAGCGACACAGAGATGAATGACTTATAGTTGAGGTAATAAATGGAATTTCCTACCGAAAGGATAGTGAAAATGATGTTGAGCGTCAGGAAATATGGGAATCGCCTGCGGGGGCGGAAGCAGTAGCCGAACAAGCCGAAGAACAGCACCATGGCTATATCCGCCAGCAGGGGTTTTATCAGGCTGTAATTAAAGCCGACGGTAAACACCCGCAGCAAAAAGGAATTTATCACCGATGTTATTACAAAGGTAAGAAACATCAGGTTGCGGCTTATATATATTTTAGCTTTGCCCCTGACGGAGATAAGTTTTTCTTTCATTTGTCCCTCCATATTATTTAAAGAACACACAGTTTTGATATAGATATATTTTAATGTTTTTTGTTTGATTTGTCAATATCAACGGTGCATTTTCGGTTATTCTGCACATATAGTATTGGTACTGTCTGAAATAAAACCTGATTTTTGCATAAACGGTTTTACCAGGATATTCCGGTTAGCAAAGGCTGTCTGCGCTTATATCCTCAGTCACCTGTCAGGGTGATCTTCATTCCGTCTTTGGCGCAGGAAACATTCGGGAAAAGCTCCCTGAGTTTTTCCTCATAGAGCCAGGGTGCGGCGCAGGCAGGGCTGTAATGGGTGAGCCACAGCCTTTCCGCCCCCGCCCTTGACGCAAGACGGCAGGCGTCCTGCATGAGCATATGCTGCTTGCGGTCCATGTCCTCCTTCTTATCCTCGTCGCCGTACATTCCCTCGCAGATAAAAAGCTGACTGCCCCTCGCAAACTCTGCTATCTCATCTAAGGGGAGGGTGTCGGTGCAGTAGGTCAGCTTTATCGGCGGGCGGTTGGGAACAGTGACCTGCTCCGGCGATACGGTCCTGCCGTCCTCCAGCTGAACGCTCTCTCCGGAGTGGAGCTGCTTCCAGTATTTCACAGGCACTTGAAGCTCCTTTGCCTTCTCCGGCTGGAACTCAGGCTTGCGGGCAAGGCTCAAAGAATACCCAAGGCATCGCTCCGAATGCTGCAAAGGCAGCGAGCTGAAAGTCAGCATAGGATCAAGCTCCGGGAGCGTAAAGGAATACGGCTTGTCAAAGGGCAGCTCTGCCAGCCTGACCTCAAATGGCAGGCCGCCGCAGATCGCCAGCAGGCCCGCAAGTATCTTTGCACGGCCCTCCGGCATGAATACAGTCACCGGCTGCTGACGTCCGCCGTTGCCCATGGAAAGCAGCAGCCCCGGAAGCCCCGCCACATGGTCTGCGTGCAGGTGAGTGAGCAGGATAACATCTATCCGGTTGTGGCGGCAGCCTGCTTCTGTAAGCGCCACCTGTGAACCCTCTCCGCAGTCGATAAGAACAGCGTGCCCGTTATGGAAATAGTAACAGCTTGTAAGCCACCTATCCGGCATAGGCAGCATACCGCCGGTGCCGATCAATGTTATATCAGGCATTTATGATCCTCCTTATTTATGATTAACTGTTGATGATCCAAACAGGACTGTATATATAATAGTATATAATAATTAATATATCATTACATACCTGCGGACATAATAATAATTTGCTGTGCCGGTATGCTGAAATGCAGCTATCTCACCGGGACAGAGAATATACAAGAGGGCATTGCTCAGCCCTCGCCGGGGACTTGACATTTTAGTCGGGTTTTGGTAGAATATAA
>CADBTF010000011.1 GCA_902797485.1 uncultured Ruminococcus sp.
TCTCTCAAAGCTCTCGACTGTCCTTGCAGAAAACAAGATAGGCATTTTTGCAGTCTCTACCTTCAACACAGATTACATTCTTGTGAAACAGGAGAATTTTGACAGAGCCTTAGCCGCACTGTCCGCCGCCGGGTACACGGTGGTATAACACCAAAAATAAAACAGTGAACAGCCGGGCCGCCCACGGGGGGAACACTCAGCTGTTCACTGTTTTGGGTTTACAGGGTGCTGCCTATCTTGGCTATCGCCTCGGTGACAAGCGCCCGGAATTTAGGAGCTGCCTTGTTTGCGCTTTCCTGGACCTCCTCATGGGTCAGGGGCTGGTCGGTCATGCCGCAGGCCAGATTTGAAACGCAGGAGATCCCGCAGACCCTCATTCCCGCATGGCGGGCTGCTATCGCTTCCACACAGGTGGACATTCCAACTGCATCAGCGCCGAAGCCCCGCAGCATTCTGATCTCGGCAGGTGTCTCAAAGGAGGGGCCGGTCAGCTGCAGGTATACTCCCTGCTGGACCTTAATGTCCAGTTCGGAGGCCGCATCAAGTATCTGCTGCCGCAGCTCAGGGTCGTAGATGCTGCTCATATCAGGGAAGCGGGTGCCAAGCTCGTCCACATTCCGGCCGATAAGCGGGTTAGGCACAAAGCAGGAGACCTGATCGGTGATGACCATAAAATCACCCGCAGAGAAGCCGGCATTTATCCCGCCGGAGGCATTTGTCAGAAACAGCACCTCAGCTCCCAGCATGGACATTATGCGGGTGGGCAGCACCACGTCCTTCATGGCATAGCCCTCATAATAGTGGACTCTTCCCTGCATCACCACCGCAGGGACACCCTTGATATAGCCGAAGATAAATCTTCCCTTGTGGCCCTCAACGGTAGACACCGGGAAATCCTCCAGCTCATTATAGGGAACAGTTTCCACCACATCAACTGAATGCTCTGCAAAGTCTCCCAGCCCGGAGCCCAGCACAAGGGCTATCCTCGGCTGGAAATCAGTTCTCGCTCTCAGGCTCCGGTAGCAGCGCATGAGCTTTTCAAATTCCGGCGTTGAGGGCGTGTCTCTCAAGGTGCCCCGCAGCACCGGCGCAGAGCCGAACATATTCGGCGGGCCGTAGACCATCTGCACCTCCTCCGGCTCCTCGTCAGGCATTCCGAAATATGAGGGCGGCCCGTATACCTCCTGAATATCCTCCTCCGGGCCTGGCTGCTGATCTTTAATTGGCTTCATAGCTTTTTACTCCTTCCAAGTATTTTATAGTCACTGCCGCTGTTTTACATCAGCTCGTCAAAGTGCTCGGTGCCGGGCGGGTCACCGAAATAATTCTGGTCTGCTCCGCCCTCGTCCTTTATCGACGGGTCGGTAAGCTCTATAGATGCTAAAAAGGTCTGCGGGTCAAAGGCCGCTTCTCCGGCACGGGTATCGTGAGAAAATTCTATCCGGTGCAGTCTCACGCCGCCCTTGTGGTATACCCAGTAGACCTCCTTGCTGCACTCCACCCCATAGCGCACCTGCTGATATTTTATCCTGACGGCATAGCAGCCGTTTTCCAGCTCCAGCATTTCCGCAGACGGCTCTGTGTGATAGCTTTCCGGCGCAAGCGCCTTTCCGGTCCCGCTGACACTGCTTATGCCTAAAAAGTGCATATCCGGAGATGCAGCGGCATTGCTTTTGAAATCATCATCAGAGGGGTCTGAGGTATATGTGCCCTTGGGCAAGCCAAAGAAATTGTAATCATACATCACCTCATGAGCCGCCAGATAGTTTTTCATCTTATCCAGCTCTGCTCTGACCTCTGCGAGATACGCCTCCTCGGTGGGAGTCACCGTATTCAGCAGTTCCTCCGGCCAGCGCACCTTGGCATCATCATAGGTCAGTATTACAGGCTCAAGGTCGGTGTAATAAGAGATCATCACATAGTCTGTCACTTCCGGGAAGAACTCATTTGTGACAAACATAGCAGCACTGCAAAAATAATTATACTCCTTTACATTCCAAGGGCTGCGCTCATAGATATAGGTCCTGCCGGCATAGGGCAGCTTTACCCCCAGCTTGTCAAAACCGATGTTCCCCTCCCCGTCCGGACTCAGCTCGCTGATATGTTCGCTGTCGTCCATTCTCACACCGTCCGGCAGGAAGGCATAGGGATTTTCATTTTCGGTGTATTCCTCCAAAGCGGATTCATATTTCTCCCGCTCACTAAGCGACGAGCTCTCCGCATCTGCACAGCCCGCAAGAAGCAGGGCTGATAGCAGCATTGTCAATACACGTTTTCTCATAGCTTTATTGTACCTCTTTTTTTCTGTTTTGTCAAAGGGTGAACTTTCCCTTTAATAATCTATATACGACAAATATCCGGTTTTCCTGCCCGTTCATAAGAACTTTGTAGACCTGCACAAATATTGAAGCGATTTCTTGTACACAATAGCTTGCTGTCAGCAGCCGATTTTTATTGTTGCTGACAGTTCAGGCAAAAGCATTATGTTCCCGCCGATAGTGTGATTATGATTTTTATATAAAACAGCATCTCAAAAGCCCGCTATTCTTGTCACCGCAAAAGCCGCCGGGAGGTCGCTGAAACAGTTGACAAGGCGCAGATTTTGGAGTATAATAAAATCAATACTGCCATAGCTTTGCAGTATCGCCTTAAACAGAATTTTATGTGTAAAGGAGACCTTGGTATGATATATGAAAGCATTGACAAGCTCGTTTGCTACGCCGCAGTTACCGGGCTGATAGAGTGGGAGGACAAAGTCTGGGCAACTAACCGCCTGCTGGAAGCCCTCTCGCTGGAAGCCTATGAAGCACCTGAAAAGGACTGGGCCGCTGAAATAAATAATATGACCGTCACTGAGCTGGCAGATCTCCTTGAGACGACCCTTGCTGAGCTGTTGGACTACGCCGTAGAAAAAGGCCTCTGTGAGGACAGCGTGATCTACCGGGACCTCTTTGACACCAAGCTCATGGGCCTGCTGACTCCACGCCCCAGTGAGGTGCAGGACAGGTTCTGGAGGCTTTATAAGGAGCAGGGCGCAAAAGCAGCCACCGACTGCTTCTACAAATGGTCTCAGGACAGCGACTATATCCGCCGCTACCGCATCAGAAAGGATATGCACTGGCTGGCTCCCACAGAATACGGCGAGCTGGATATAACCATAAACCTCTCCAAGCCGGAGAAGGACCCAAAGGCTATCGCCGCCGCCAAGAATGCTCCACAGGCAGGCTACCCCAAGTGCCTGCTCTGCTATGAGAATGTGGGCTACGCCGGCAGAGTAAACTCCCCTGCCAGACAGAACCACAGAGTCATCTCAATTCAGATAAACAATGAGCCCTGGGGCTTCCAGTATTCCCCGTATGTTTACTACAACGAGCACTGCATAGTATTTAACAAGAAGCATACACCTATGGTCATCGACAAGGCTGCCTTTGGAAAGCTCTTTGATTTTATCGAGCAGTTCCCCCACTATTTCGTAGGCTCCAATGCCGACCTGCCTATTGTGGGCGGCTCTATCCTTGCTCATGAGCATTTTCAGGGCGGCAACTTTGAATTTGCCATGGCTAAAGCGCCCGTCGAGCAGGAGCTCACCTTCAAGGGCTTTGAGGACATCAAGGCCGGGATAGTCAAGTGGCCTATGTCAGTTATAAGGCTGCGCTCCAGGGAGCGAGAGCGGCTCTGCGAGCTGGCTGACAAGATACTTACCCTATGGCGCAGCTACTCCGACGAGAGCCTGTTTATCCTGGCAGAGACCGACGGTGAACCCCATAACACTATCACTCCTATCGCAAGAATGAGAGACGGAGAATTTGAGCTTGATCTGGTGCTGAGAAACAACATCACCACCAAGGAGCACCCGCTGGGCGTTTACCACCCCCACGCCGAGCTGCACCACATCAAAAAGGAAAATATCGGCCTCATCGAGGTCATGGGGCTGGCTGTGCTGCCCTCAAGACTAAAGGGCGAAATGGCAGAGCTTGCAAAGGCTATTGTTGAGGGCCGTGACCTGACTGCTGATGAATCGCTTGCCAAGCACGCAGACTGGGCAAAGGAATTCACAGCAAAGTACAGCAGCATCAATAAGGATAACATCGACGGGATAATCCGCAACGAGATCGGAATAGTGTTCTCAAAGGTTTTGGAGCACGCCGGTGTTTATAAGCGTGACGAGGCAGGCAGAGCAGGTTTTATCCGCTTTGCAGATCATGTAAACGGGAGATGACGGCTGATGTCAAGGAAAAGAATCAGAGCCGGCGCTATGAAGATCTCACGGCAGACCAAGCTGAAGCTCTACGGCTCGATCACTGCGTTTCTGATCGTTGCATTGGCAATGGGGATACTCTATGCTGTATGGAACCATAACATAAAAACAGCCCACACCGTTGACAGGCTGACAAACGAACAGGTCCTTCAGGCTAATATCATCAATGCCGACAAGCTGCTTATTTTAGCCCACCCGGACGACGATGCTCTCTGGGCCGGAGGCCATCTGATGAGCGGCAGCTGGCTGGTGGTGTGCATAACCAACGGCCGCAACGAAACCCGCAGGGACGAGTTCAACCGGGCCATGAACGCTTCCGGAAATGCGCATATAATTCTGGAATACCCCGATAAGGTAAACGGCTCAAGAGACGACTGGTCAGAGGTAAGGGATGGGCTGAAAGCAGACATTGACGTGCTGCTCAATTACAAAAACTGGGATATTATCGCCACCCACAACCCCGACGGCGAGTATGGCCACCAGCACCACAAAATGACCTCACAGCTTGTTACCGAGGGCTGCATACAAAACGGCATGACTGACAGGCTGCAATACATGGGCAAATATTACAGCGCCAAAAAGCTGCCGAATGCTATCGACAAGCTGAACAGGATAACAGACGAGCAGCTCCAGTTCAAGGAGTATCTTCTCTCCTTCTACAAATCACAAAAAAGCACAATTGATAACCTTAGCCATATGAACCCCTTTGAGGAGTGGCAGAGCTACAGTGAGTATTATGGAAAATAGACCCGGCAGACGGCTTGACCGCAAGGACTATATTGTTTTGCTGACGCTCGGCATCGTCTTTGCCGCAGCCGTTATTGGGTTTACCCATTTTGAATTTGCATTCGGGGCAAAGCTTGACTGGTCTGACCAGCACTTTGCTATCCCGGACTATTTCAGAAAGCTTTTTTATCAGACAGGCGACCTGTTCCCAAGTCTTGCGCCGCATATCGGCGGCGGGGAGAATATCTATTATCTCTCCTACTATGGGCTGTTCTCGCCTGTTATTTTGTTGTCATATTTCTTCCCATTTGTGTCTATGGCTGTCTATATTCAGGTGAGCTCCGCAGTGATGTGCTTTTTGGGTGTGGCCCTTTTTTACCGGTTTATGCGCCGGTACCACGGGCTCAAACGCTCACTGCTGCTGACTGTTGCCTACCTGACAGCCACTCCCATTTTCTTTCAGGCCCACCGGCACATCATGTTCGTGAATTATATGCCGTTTTTGATACTGGCTCTTGAAGCAGTTGACGATTACTTTGAGGGCCGCCGCCAGTGGACCTTAGTGCTCTGGCCCCTTATGATAATACTCACAAACTGGTTTTTCAGTGTGTCCGCTCTGGTGGCAATAACCCTTTACGGCATCTACCGCTTCCTGGCTCAGACCGAACGCTTTACAGTAAAGGCTTTCTGGCAGGCCGCATGGCGGTTCGCTCTCAGAATAATAACAGCTGTCATGTGCTCAGGAGTGCTGCTGCTGCCCACTCTCTTTGTGCTGCTGAACGGGCGGGATAAAAGCAACTCCGGCATATCCCTGACCGACCTGCTCCCCAACATCAGCACCGAGGCCATGGGCTATTCACCATACTCAATGGGGCTGGGAGCCTTTGCGATACTGGCAGTCATCTGCGCTGTCATGTCCGGGAGAGACAAGGCAAGAAGATTTATGGGCTTGGTCTTTGCGGCAGTCTCATGCCTGCCGGCAATGGCCTATATCCTTAACGGCACTATGTATATCGAAGCCAAGGTTTACATTCCCTTTATCCCTCTGGCGCTTATCCTCTGCGGGCAGCTGCTTGCTGACCTGGACGAGAAGCGTCTGCCCTGGAAATGCCTGGTGGTCTATATCGCAGTGATAGCTCTCAGCACCCTGTTCGGGGTGATCCACGCCGACGGCTCCTATTCCTTCTTAGCCAAGCTGGGTATGCTGATAGATTCTGTGGTCCTCATAACAGGCGCAGCCTGCTATTATTTCAAGGGCCACCGGCTGCCCTTTGCCATGGCGCTTATCGCTATGCCTGTGGTGCTGTTCGTGCCGATGAATCTTGTTGACAAGCTGGTGCCCTTAGAGGACCTGGATAAGTGGACAGCTCCGGAGTTCTCCGCCCTGAGCAGGACGGCCTATGAAAAGGATAACCTTTGGAGAACAGCTCTCGCAGAGCGGCGGGCAGATGTGGTAAACATCATTCCGGACACCAGCTTTTACAGCTCGTATATCTATTCCAGCCTGCACCACAAGGGCTACAACGATTTCTATTTCAATGCCATGCACAACGAGAACGAGTTCAGAAATTCCGCCCTGACCACCCGCTCACAGAACCCGTTCTTTGCCGCATTTATGGGCGAGCGGTATCTTATCTCTGAAAAGGCCGAGCTGCCAAAGGGCTATAAGCAGCTGGCGACCTCCGGCGGCTGCTATCTCTACGAAAACGAAACCGCTCTCCCGATAGGCAGAGGTCAGCCAGCTCTGGGGGAGGACATCTTTGACAGCTTAGGCAGCGCAGAGCAAATGGAGGCACTGGATAAATACATCATCACCGGCAAGGGCGGCAGCTATGAAAGCAGCGTCACCGACTGCGGGTGCATCGACCTTCCGGCAAATTCTGCGATCAGCCGAACAGAGACCGGCTATAGGGTCATCAGCGACAAAAAGCTGACTTTGACGGTTCCCCTTGAAATAGAGATACCCGATGACAAGCTGCTGGTGCTGGAAATGACCTGCGATAATACCGTCGGTGACAGAGAGGACGCCAGAGTGACCATCAACGGCATACGCAACACCCTGACAGCTCCCGACTGGAAATATTACAATAACAACACCACCTTCACCTATGTGCTGACCCCCTGCAGCGAGCTGAAATACGTCTTTACCGCCGGGGACTACCTGCTCAGTGAGCTGCACGCATACTTAGTTGACAAGCCGAGCAGTGACGTTGACAGCTTTATCATCAATAAGGAGCTCACCGCAGGCGACAGCATCTGCGGGCAGATCACCTGCCGTCAGGACGAATATTTTATCCTGACCCTGCCCTACGACAAGGGCTATACCGCCGAAGTTGACGGTGCGGAGCAGCCTCTTGAATGTGTCAGCAAGACCTTCATAGGATTCCCGATCACCGCCGGTCAGCACACGGTCGAGCTGCATTTCAAAGCCCCATGGCTGAAGGCGGGCATGGCTATGAGCATAGCCGGGCTTGTCAGCCTGATGCTGCTGGCGCTGCTGCGAAAAGCCGGAAAGAATGTGTAAAA
>CADBTF010000012.1 GCA_902797485.1 uncultured Ruminococcus sp.
CCGGCCTGTTCTTTGAGGACTATAAAATAATCGCCGGGCATATCGGCACCTGTGACATCTCCGGAGACCCGGATTTCCACGGCATCTACTATGACGGGCAGTCTCACTACTACCTTGATTCCACGGTAGTAAAAAGCGGCTTCTTAAACGTCCTTTTAGCGGATACCGCCGGTGGGAAATACTATGAAGTCACCGAAAGCGGCACCTCCGAGATCAAGCCCTACGGGGAAAAATAAGGCATCAAAAAAGCACCGCTGATCTGATGTGCAGCGGTGCTTTTGTATTTTTATTTGTGCGGAGCATTCGGCTTGTTTTGTTTGGAAGCGCTGCCGCTGTTGGGCTTGCGGTTGTTTCGGCTGCGGCTGTTCTTTCCGTTTCGCTGACCCTGGCTCTTTGGCCTTTGGCTGTTGCTCTTAGCCTTGGGCTGCCCTTGTGAAGCCTTCGGAGCTTCGGCTTTTTCGGGAGCAGGCTCCGGTTTGGATTCCGGCTCTGCCGCAGGTGCGGGCTCCTCCTCCGGTTTGGATTCAGGTTCAGGCTTGGTTTCAGGCTCAGGCTCCGGCTCAGGAGCGGGTTCAGCTTTTGGCTTCTCCGGCAGAGGCGCCGGCTCGTTCTTTTCAGCAGAGGGCTGGTGTCCCCCTTCGTTTACGGCGGCAGGAGCAGCAGGTGCAATGATCGGAGGTTCAGGCTTGGAGGCTTCGCTTTCAACGGGCTTTGCTTCCTCCGGGGCTTCGTTCTTTTCGGCGGAGGGCCCTTCCCTGACAAGCTTGGGTGTTTCTACCGTGTGCTTGGACATCAGCGCCCTTGCCCATATAATAATTCCGGTTATGAACAGCATCAACGAAGAAATGACTGGCAGGGCATAGTAAAGCTGGGCCAGCGTTTCATCAAAGAGGCGCATATTCTTATTGAGGTTCCTCACCAGCAGTATTGCCCAGGTCTGTGAGAGTATGCCTCTGTCCGCTCCGGAGACGATGAGCACAATGCTGTAGCAAAGGGTCATGGCAGAGGTGACAGTGACGAGCGCTCCCAGCTCTGCACCAAGGCGCCGGCGCCTGAAAGCGGTAAAGCAGAAGATCATCACCAGCAGGGAAGCCGCAAAAATTATCATGTGCAGATTATAGGCAGTAAAGTAGGTGTACCACTGCTTGCCGGAGAAAACTCCGATATCCACGCTCCATGCCACATTATGGGCCATATATCCAAAGGGCTCCAGCAGCATACCTATCCCGGCGGCTAAAAATGCCAGCAGAGAAAATGTGATAGCTGCGCCTCCAGAGGCTGCAAGTTTTTTATTATCCAATCGTCGTGCCATAAAAAGCTGACCCCCAAAATGTTCTTAATAGTATTATACACTATTCTGCCCGGCTTTGTCAAGCAGATATGATATCATTATCATAGCTTGTCCGGCCGCAGGAAAAATAAGTTTTTTAATATGATGCTGCACCCTTTTGCAGCTCTGCGGGGGTATTATCAGTAGGAAAATACCGGCCGGTATCATGACCGGAATAAAATGAAGCGGAGGAAGAAATATGCCAGATTTTAAAGCACCTAAAAAATACGATCACCTTGTTGATTGGCTCTCGAGCAGCCTCAATGAAAAGATATGCACTTCTCTGGAAAAAGCCGGAGTGAATGAAGCGGCTGAACTGAATCAGGCCTTTTCAGCTGCCAGAGACACTGTGTCAAAATGCAATGATGAAAACAAGCCACTCAGTGATGAAGCTAAGAAGGCCCTGACCGATCTGAGCCAGAAGCTTGAAGATGCCTGCAATAACAATAGCATTGCAAAGTACAGATCCTTTAAGGAGTATTTCACCTACGGCAGGGCGCTTATCAATAACGCTCAGGTGATCGGTGATAACGGCGTATCTACTCTTTCCACCGCCGGCAACGAAGCGATCTCAAACAGCTTCTGCACCGATAAGCTCCTTCTGGTCGGGTATGAAGGCGAGCTTATGAAGCCGGACAGGATAGATACTACCTTGAAGGACATTGGCTATGACAAGCTGTGGCCTGCCCTGACTGACCGTATCAACCTTGCCACAAGACTTGACAGCGAGGTCGTGACAGCTAAGGATTATAACAAGCTGCGCGAGAAGGTAGAAAAAAGCAACAAAAAACTGACGGATAATATCTTCAAGGTGAAAAATGGCATCGAACATAACAGCACACAGTTCAGGCCTCTCCATGATGAGGATCTGGAGCCGATGAAAAATGCCTTCTACTATTCTTCAGAGCAGAGCTCTGCTTTGCGCAAAGGCTGGGATATTTCAAGATTGGGCGACTATAACATGATGAAAAACGCCGTCAAGAGATGCACCGACCAAACAGCCCTTGATGCACTTGGGAATAAGAAAAACAAGCCCGGGCTTCGGAATATCGTCAGCAACTGCGAGCAGTTAAAGGAACTCGACCTCACCGAAAAAATATACCACAGCCGCAGTGAGTTTGAGGCCGATTATCAGAAAGCCCTCGGACTGATAAGCAGCATCAATTCCCTCGCCTCCGGCAAAAAGGCAGGCAGCGCTCTGAATGAGCTCAAGCAGGAGAACGACTACCGCTACAAAGACAGCGTCTTCTCAGACGCAGCAAACCGCAGCTCCGGAGAAACTGACATCTACTCTGCTATCACTGACAGAAAAAACAATACCGTCCATCGGGCCTCAATGCTTGGGGGCGAAAACAGAGCTGTTCAAAAATACACCGCAATGGTAAACAAGTGTGCAGGCAATGCGAGCCTGGAACGCATAAATGAAGAAGTCACCGAGGTGGCAGTGCAGTACTGCAAAAATATCAAGTCCTGCATCAAGTCTGTGGTCACCAAGGGAATGCTGAAGAATGAAAGATTCAACAAGCTCAGCGCCGCTGTGGATAACATTTGCAGCTGGGAGCAGAAGGCAGAGGGAAATATAGAAGATAAGCTGACTGTTACCTCTGACCTGACCTATGACCAGATGTACAGCGCCCTCACCGAGCTGGAAAACGCTGCCAATGATCTCCGGCAGAATGAGCCCGACCTTGACCGCAAGCTGAAAAAGGCCATGACCGAGCAGAACGGACCAAACGCCGTTGACCTGACTTCAACTGCCGCAAAGCTTGGGCATAATGCGGCTGTCAGATTAAAGCACCGTGCCAAAGGCACTGAGTTTGCCGAGGGCAGCAGCACTAAGCTCTATGATCTGACTGATACCTTTACTGACAAAACCGAGAAAGAAGCCGAAGCAATGGACAGCCGCAGGGAGGGCATCGAGAATTTTACCAAGGCAGTTGCCAAGACCTCAAAGAAGCTTAAAACTGCGGTCGAGAAGCTGATCGCTGATAATGAAGCAAGAAAGAATTCTGTTCGCCGCCCTGCCGATGACAAGAGATCCGACAGCTACCGTGATCTTGTTTCGTCAGTCAAGCTGATCGAAAAAATAAAGGACCCGGAAAACACCGAAAGCTTCACCCCGGAGCAGATCATCTCCGCCTATGACCACGCTGTTAAGGCAGCCGACAGGTATTACGCTGAACACACCGGCGCCAAGGGCTTCTTCAAGGCCGGCTCACAGGTCGGCAAGGAACGTGTAGAGTATGCGGACACTATCGGCCTTGAGCTCAGAAAAGAGCGCATGAAGCTGCACAAGCCCTACGCAAAGCTGAGGGATATGAAAAAGGGTGAGACCCTTGCAGATGCCCGCACAAGATTTGAGGAGCGAATGGACAGCATCTCCGGCATCAAGCATTCTGCTGTGGATCCGGAAAACATCAGCGCAGCCGATAAGCTTGCCCCCGGCAGCTTCTTTGAGAGCTCTGCTGACATGGCAGCGCTTATCAGCAAGCACGTCCCCAAGGAGGATATAAGCCGGCTTGACGCCGCAGCGATCTCAGCCCGGAACAATGCTCCAAAGGCGGGCATGGCCCTCTGATACAATTAACGAACACCGCCCTCTGTCAGCCGGCAGGGGGCGGTGCTTTTGGTATACATAAAAAAAAGAAGGAGCCTGCTCAGTGCGGCTCCTTCTTTATGTTATTTATTCGCAGCGTTGTTCCGTGCGATCTCGTTCTTGGCTTCGGTCACCTTCTGCTGACGTGCCTGGGTCACTTTGCTTTCCTGCTTGAACTTTGCAGCCTCCTGAAAATACTTGTTCATCAGCTTGCTGCAGTCACCGTCCTGAGCCAGCATACGCAGCTCGCTGTCAGGAAGCTTTGAGAGCCTCTGGAAGGCGGGGTCCTGTTTGATCTGGTTTACGCCCTCTGTCAATATCTCCGGGTTCAGCGCATCAAGAAGCTTGTCACTGTTCTTGGTGCTTACACTGCTGGACCCTAAGCCCTTGAAATAGATCTCCTGAGCCACCAGCGTGCGGAGTGCATCTCCCTTGTGATCGGCAGTCAGCTCCTGGATACGGTTGATGCGTGCGTGCAGGTGTGCCGCAGGTGATCTTAAAGCGGCCTCCCTGGTGGAGGTCTTCATGTATTCAAGCCGCAGCTTGGCTGTCAGCTTTGTGACGTGCTTTGTGGCTTCGACCCGGTTCCCGCCGTTAACGGTGAGGGGAGTGCCGGACTTGACCTCTCTGTCTTTCTTTGAAAGATAAGCCGCAGCCTTCTGCTGGACCTTTTCAATAGCGTTGAGCAGCTTCAGGGGAGCGTGCTGCCCCAGCTTGGAATCATCGTTCATTTTTTTCATCATGCCCTTGCTGAGGTCTTTGAGCTGCTTGACAGACTTTTTCAGTTCCTTGTAGGTGCCGGAGGTCATGCTGAAAAACGGGTCAGCGCTCTCCAGCAGAGCGTCCATGTTTTCGCAGGAGTCTTTTACGGTGCTCACAAGATCCTTGCCGGAGAGGTCCGTCATCTGCTTTGACTGGGCGATCTTTTCTTCCATGTTCGCCCTGAATTCCTTCTCGGCTTCCTTGGTGAGTTTGTTCAGTTCTGCTTTTTCGGAGGCACTCAGTCCAAAGTCCTGAACCTTTACAGCCTGAGCATACTGAATCTTTTCAGGCTCCACTGCCGCACGCTGCTGCTCCGGCAGAGAATTCCACTCCGCAGCCTTTGCCGCCATAGTGTCCACAACGTCCCGCTTTACGGTATGGAATATTGAGCCCTCTGTCTTGGCAAGCTCCTCTAAGGTGCAGCTGCCCTTACCCCACTCAGCGTCCTTGACTACCTTGGTGCGCCCGGCAGCTATTTCAGCTTTAAAGGCCTCTATGCGCTGACGTGCGGAATTGATCTGTCCCTCGTTAAAGCCGTTCTTCTGCATCTTATCGGCAATGCTGTTCATAAGCTCCGGCTCGTCAAGCTTTTTAGCCATTGATTCGGAGATCACCTTCGGCACAGGCATCAGGTCGGTAACTCCGGTGCCGAAGGTGAAGTCATTGTCGATCCCCTGAATGCCGATAAATTTCGGTTCAGCGGTATCTATGTCCTCAAAGCTGTAATTCATGTTGCCGGAGTTTCTGTCCTTGTTCAGGCAGATGTAATCCAGTGCCTGCAGATCAGCCAGACCTTTCAGACCTCTTGGGTCGTTGTAGGTCTTCTTAGCCTGCTCTGCGGTGATCTTTGCCATGGGGCTGCCGAGCTCCTGCTGGCTGATGTCATAGCCCTTGGCCTTATCCATGATAACAGCGTCGGTGATGTTGCTGTCACACATTATCTTTGCAACTCTGCTCTTTGCGATAAGTCCGCCTGCGCCGAGGAGCTCGCTGATCTCACTCATGGCCACATTGCCCAGCTCCATTCTCTGGCCCAGCGCGAAACCGAAAGTGTTGAAGCCTATGCCCTTGCTGGCTTCGGAAAGAATGCTCCCCGAAAGACTTGTCATAGCATCGGTGAAATTATTGTCAGCGCAAAGCCGGTCAAACTCCTCCTTGCTCCAGCCAAGCTTTTCATAGGGCAGCTGACTTGTAACAGTCGGGAAGCTCAGCATTTCTTCAAATGATGCTGTAGCCTCCTTGTAGACGTAGTAATTTTTTATGTCTGTGAGCTGCTTCTTGTATTTTGAGTTTTGGCTGATAGCATTGTCTATTACCTTCCCCACGACAGCAGCGGCAGAAAGCTCATTTGGCAGGGTAGCAAAGACCTGCTTCTCCTGACCGTTCCCGTCCTTGTAGGAGAGGGGATAGCGCTTGTTCAGATTGCCTCCCACCGGAACAACATTTGCCATATTCGGAATGACCAGCTTGACAGTGTCCTCACGTTCAGCGTTGAGAGGGTCAGCCTCCTGAGCAAGACCGTTTCCGACCACAATGCCGATAGGCACCTCCGCCGGCGGGTCAGCTCCGAACACCTTGTCGTGAGCCGCCTTGGACCATTCCTTGTATTTTCTTACATCATCATTCTGCGGCAGTTTCTGCTTTGCAAGATGCGGAGCTGCCACAAGCACATTGAACTGGTTCGGATTATCGACAAATTCGTCAGCGGGATTTATTTTAGCTTTTTTCAGGTCATCTATTCTGTAAAGCTCCCAGTCCTCATCGGGGATTATTCTTATCTTTTCTGCCTGCAGCTGGCCCTTGGGTTTATCCTGAAAGAAGCCCTTGTCCATTTCTATCTTGTTTTGAAGGTCGGTCTTGCGTTCCCAGGCGTGGTCGATCTCCTCCTTTGAAAGCCCGCAGTCAGCAAGCTCCAGCCGGAAAGTATCTCTGTCCATGACCTTCATGGCATTGTAGGTGCTCTCCGGAATTACCTTCATATCCTTTGGCAGTATAAAGACCCCGTCATTCGGCAGTCTTGTAAACTTATGTGCGTTTCCGAAGGCCAGATCGTTGTCGATCATTTTGATGTCCTGGATCAGCGCATCTTTTTTGCCCGGCTTGTCAAATATAAACAGCATATTGCCGGGATTCCTGTCCACATTTCCGCAGATGAAATCGATGACCTGCATGGCGGCTATCTTTGGATAGACCCTTGGGTTGCAGAGATTAGCTCTGTTATACTTGAGTATGGCATCGCCGTTTTTGGCTTCATGGACGCAGACTCCCTCAGAGTGCTTCATAAAGGTGCCGGAGACAGGCTTGCCGTTTTGTATAACTATCATGGGCTTTGACTCTGCCACAAGGTCCTCATGGCCAATCATCTTTGCCACACGGAACAATCCGATATTTCTCTTATCAATATTTGCGCCGTCTTTCAGCCTGAGCCTTCCGCCTTCCTTGAAGCACTGGTAATCTATGGCGTGCTTTCTCATGCCTGAGGTAAGTTCCTCAAGGAAATTCAGGTACTTTGGGTCCTTCTCTGCCTTGCTGCGTATCCTTTCGGTAACTCCCAGATCCTCAAACTCATAGCTGTGGACATTGTCAAGCAGTTCAGTTTTGATCTGCTCCGGTGTCATGTTTTCGGCATTTCCCAGCCCTCTGTAAAAGACCCAATTTCTTCCGACCAGCTGCTCAGGAGTTTTTTCCCGGAGCTTGTCAAGTATAGGCTTGTAGTTCGGGCCGTATTTGTGTTCAAGGCTGTCCATCAGCTCATAGGGGTAGGTGCTGAAATTGAGATTCTGGGTGGGTGTGAAATAGCCCTCCTCAATGGTGTTGCCGTTCTTGACCTTGATGTGCTGGCGGGCATTTGCCTGCCCGGAAACGGTAACAGAAGCCTGCTCACCAAGATCGACTGCCTGTGAGCGTGACTTTGCGATAAGCTCCGGCAGAGTGACCGGCTCCTTTTCCACGTTCACAAATTCCAGCGCAGTGTAGTCAACAGACATCATCGGCAGCAGTTCTTCTGCGATGTGCTTCATCTTTTCGCCCACAGCTCCGGTCTCTCCGCTGTAGATAACAGCCCTTGCCTGCTTCATGGCGTTCATGTAGCCTTTCTTGACATTCTGCAGGCTCTTCGTATCGAGCAAAGGGTAGCTGCCGTCAGGGGCAGGAGTGTAGTAGGAATTTGTCAGAGCCTGCAGGTCATAGACCGCAGTGATAAAGCCAGCGTACTTGTCTACGAACTCCGGCGAGGTCGCCAGGTCGTTGATCTCGGCAATATAGCTGTTTAGATTCTGCTTCATTTCAGAAGCATCAAAAGTGTTGATCGGCATAATAAAACTTCCTTTCGGTTTATGATCAGTGCTCTGAAAGTAATACCCCTCCGGCGGGAAAACGGGTGCATCTGCTGATAAAAAAATCCGGCAGCTGAACACTGAAATGTTCAGCCGCCGCTTATAATATCTATTTGTCATTCAGGCCAAAGAGCATTGTGATAACATTCTTTCCGCTGACCCGGATATACCGGACGCTTTCGGCTATCTGCATGACCATTCTTATGCCCATTCCGCCGGTGTCGTAATCCTCAAAGTCCTTTTCACCGGGCTGCTCCGAGAGTGGATCAAAGGCTTTGCCGCTGTCCTCTAAGCACACCGCAAGCGTCTGCCCTTTCCGGGCAAGGGTAACTCCTATGCTCTCTGAGCCGGAGTATTCGATTATGTTTACTATTATTTCCTCGCAGGCCAGAGCGATCTTTCGCTTCTTCGGGCTGTCAGCGGCAAGCTCTAAAAGCTTATCCCGCATTATCCCAAGTGAGGACATCTGGCAGGGGAGTGTCTCCCGATAAAGCTCACCCTCAAAGTTAAAGCGCAGGGTCAGCAGAGTAATATCGTCCGATTGCTCACATCCCTTTGAGAAGCGTGATACCGCTCCGACTATAGCTTCTGCGGTATCTTCGGCGCTGCCGGACTGTGCCGCCTCCAGAAGCCGCTGCTCTCCGAAGAACTCTCTGCCGCCGGAGACTGCTTCGGTAATGCCGTCTGTGTAAGCCGTAAGGCACTGACCCTCACTGAGGTCCATCTTTTCGTTGATGATGTCAGCGTCCTCAAAAAGCCCCAGAGCAATACCGGGGGCCGGCTCTAAAAACCTCTTGCCTTCACTGCCGGAGATCAGCGGGCGGGTGTGGCCTGCGTTGGCAAAGATAAGCTGCCCGGTGTGAGGGTCAAGGACTGCCGCAAATACCGTCACGAACATTCCCTCCGGGTTTTCTGCGCACAGCTCGTCGTTGGCTGAATTAAGTGCGTCAGCAGGGGAGAGCCCCGATCGAAGCTTGCCCTTTATCATATTCATAGCCATAGACATAAACAAGGCCGCCGCCACACCCTTGCCGGACACATCTGCGATCACAAGGAAGACCTCCCCGTTCATTTCAAAGATGCTGTAAAAATCCCCGCCTACCTCCTTGGCGGGCTTGGCACAGGCGTAGACCTCATAGCCCTCTCCGGAAAGCCTGCTCTCTCTGGGGACCATTCCGGTCTGTATGCTTCTGGCAATGCCCAGCTCGGCAGCAGTGTGGGCTCTTTCCTCGGTCATGACTTTCAGGTTGCTGATGTATCCGATAATGTCATCAGTCAGCTTGTTGAAGGAGCTGCTTATCTCGTTTATCTCGTGATAGGACCTGATGCTGAGCCTCTCCTGCTCACCCTCCGGGTCAAAGCTGTTCATCTGCACAGAGATGCTTTTTATAGGCTCAAACACCTTTTTGCGCAGCACCAGCAGCAGTACGCCCAATACAGCTATCAGCACCACAGTTACTACCAGCACTATGCCTACAACATTTCTTACAGCCGTTCTTGAAACAGCCGATACGTCGTAGTCAATGCCGGCCACGCAGACTATTTCGTCGTCATAGTAAATTGGAAAATAGTAAATGAGCACATTGCCGTACTGGTTGTTCACTGGCTGCGGCCCTATGAATTCACCCTCGCTTGCACGTTTGATATTGCTGCGGTCATTTTCCGGGATAGTCACAACAACTCCCAGCCTACGCTCCTGCTTCACCTTTTTATCTTCCTCGTCATCAGAGGCGATAGTCATGATAAAGCGCATATCATTTTCATTTACCGTGTTGAAAAGGTAGGTGTACTTGGCACCCGCAAGGTCACAGAGCCCTCTCAGATACTCACGCACAGCATTATAGTACAACACATTATCGTCTTCCTCAACGCTGTCCTTGGCAATATATTCACTTAGATCTGTATTTTTAAGAGTATCGTTAAGGGCAACGCTGAAATTGCGGGCACTGGCGGTGTAGCTGTCCTTGGTAAAGTTGCTGTAGTATACGCCGGTCACAACGGTCAGGGTAAGCGCCGTTGCAAGTATCAGCAGCAGAGCAATGGCAGCAATCCTCCGCAGGGCATGGTTTTTGCGCTCTGTGCCCCTTATCATTTGATGTTCAGCCGTTTGTCAAAGCCTGTCATTTTGAACACGTCCATTATTTCGATAGAAACGTTTTTTATGGTGAGCGCACCGTTCATCTGCTTGTGAGCGGCAACTATGAGCCTGAGCCCTGCGGAGGAAATATATTCCAGCTTTTCCATGTCGATAGTCAGTTCGGTGATGCTCTTGTCAAGGCCCTCGATGGCGGCTTTCAGCTCGTCTGCATTCTGTGTGTCCACCCAGCCCTCCGGCTTCAGGACAGCGCTGCTGCCGTTTATCTCTTTGAGAATAGTCATATCAATGCTTCCTTTCCGGTCATTTTCTGCCCGGCAGCAAAAACTCCGGGCAATAGCTATACCAACATTTTACCATATCTGCTTGCATATTTCAAGTATTTATGTTATAATAATTCATGTAATTATAATAATTATTTTTCTGTCCGGCGGCAGAAAGTATGATATGGAGGTACAGCTATGAACAGGATACTGTCTATGATAAAGCAAAGCATCGAAGTCCGGCCGGGCCGTGCAGCACTCACGGATATGAGAGGCGGCAGCCTTAATTACAGTGAGCTTGATACCCTTGCCCGCAGAGTAGCCGCAAGGCTGAAAAAGCAGGGCGTAAAGCCGGGCAGCTATGTTACGGTAGAACTGCCCAGGTGCATTGAATATATTGCTGCCGAGCTGGGAGTGTGGTATGCTGGTGCTGCTTATGCCCCTCTTTCAGACGAATACCCGGAGGACAGGCTCAGCTATATCCGCAGCAACTGCTCTGCCGCAGCAGTTATAAACGAACGGTTTATGCGCGGCATTGAGCTGGAGGCACCCGCCTCTGAAACAGTTCAGCCGGAGGAGACCTCCCCTGCGCTGCTGAATTATACCTCCGGCTCCACCGGCAAGCCTAAGGGAGTAATGCACGATTTTTGCAGCATCTCTGAGTGCGTCCTGCGCTTTCAGAAGCTTGCCGCCTTTGAGAGCAGCAGCCGGTTTGCAGTAGGCACCTCCCTTAGCTTTATCGTGTCTGCTCAAATGGTCTGGGCGCCCCTCTGCAGTGGGATAGAAGCCTATCTTGTGCCCTTTGATGTTATGCGTGACCCTATGCTTTTATCCGAGAGCTTTGAACGCTTTGGTATCACTCACTCCTTTATCAGCCCCAAGGTGCTCAAATTGTTCAGGCAGAAGGGCAGCAGTCTGAAAAAGCTTTTCTCCGGCGGAGAGCGAGTGTCTGACAGCTTCTCGGAGGACTTTGATATATACTGCCTTTACGGCCAGACAGAGACTGCCTCGGCTGTCACTGGATTCAGGGTCGATAAGGAATACAGCAATACCCCTGTGGGCAAGGCCCTTGAGGGGATATATACCTATGTGCTTGACGAGAACGGCAATGAAGCCAGCGAGGGCGAGCTTTGCGTCACAGGTCACCTGGCCTCCGGCTATCTTGGGCTTCCGGAGCAGACAGAAAAGACCTTTGTTCCCAACCCCTTCAAATCCCGTGACGGTATGGATATCATGATAAGGACCGGCGACCTTGTGCGCCTTGACGAGAACGGCAATATAGTATATATGAACCGCCGTGACTGGATGGTGAAGATAAACGGCCAGCGTGTCGAGCCCGGGGAGATCGAAGCGGTGCTCAGAAACGTGGAGGGTGTCAGAGAGGCGGCTGTAAAGGATTTCAAAAACCAGTACGGTCAGGTCTATCTTGCAGCCTACTTTGTGGGCAGCGGCGGCCTTGACAGCGATTACGTCAGGTCCTGCATTGCAGACAAGCTGCCGGATTATATGCTGCCGGCCTTCTGTATCCCGCTGGATAAGCTGCCCCTGAACGCTAACGGCAAGCTTGACAGAGCGGCCCTGCCCGAACCGGAGGCGGGAAGCTTCAAGGCGGAGTATGCTGCCCCTGTGACAGATATGCAAAAAGCGCTGTGTACCTCCTTTGAAAAGACTCTCGGCGTTGAAAACGTGGGCGTTGATGATTCGTTTTTTGCCCTTGGCGGAGATTCTATCCGTGCGGCAGTAGCAGCAGCGGAGTGCTCTGCCTTCGGTATCCACACCTCTGATATATTCACAGGAAAGACCCCACGGGGCATAGAGCAGATCATGCTGGGCAAGGCATCGGAAATGCGCCTTACCAGAAAAGCACAGCGGGAGACTGTATACCCGCTGACACCCTACGAGCGGGGAATGTATCTCGAACAGAAAATGTCTCCGGATTCAACGGTCTATCTGCTTAACCTGATCTTCACAGTCACAGGCGCCGGGGTCTCAAAGATCAAGGCCGCCCTTGAAACTGTCTTTGCTGCCCATGAAGCCTTTCATTCCTATTACAGCGAGAAGGCGGGCCGCCCGGTCAGAGTGGTAACAGACGAGCTGCCGGAGATCACCGTCACAAAAGCGGATCATCAGAACGAAGTTATAAAGCGCTGCGAGAGCTATGCCGTGCCATTTGACCTTAACGGCGGCATACCTGTTCGTGCAGCTGTCTATGATACTCCAGAGGGAGCGGTGCTGCATATCGCAGTTCACCACATAGCCTTCGACGGCGGCTCTGCCGGCACACTTTTCCGGGAGCTTACTGCCGCCCTGCAGGGCAAGCCTATAGCTGCCCCGGAGCTTGACCTCTCCGACCTTTATGACCGCACTCTTGATAAGAGCTTCCAGAGCGGGCTTGATTTTTACCATGGCCTTTTCGCAGACGGCGTGCCGGTCAGTGACCTGCCGATCAAGGGCAAGCGTCCAAAAATTCACCCTCTTTCTGACAGAGAGCTGGTGTTTGTGTTTGATAAGGATAAGGTCTCAGAGCTGGACCGTGCCGCAAAGGGCTTCGGCGTTACAGAGTTCGAGCTCATCTTCGGGGCCGCTGCCCTGACCGCAGCAAGATATGCCTCCACTGAGGATATTGTCCTTGGCATACCCACCAATATGCGCCCCCCGGAGGCCGAGGACGTTATCGGAATGTTTGTAAACACCGCTCCTGTCCGGGTGCGCCCGGTAAGAGCAGCCGCCCTTAAAGACTATCTTTCCCAGACCAGCTCCGCCGTCAGACAGGTGACCTACGGGGCAGAGCTGCCCTTTGAAGATGTAGTCAGAGAATTCGTGAAGCAGCGTGACGAATCCCGTAACCCGATGTTTGACATCAGCGTAAACTACATGACCATGCCGGACACCTTCGAGCAGGACGGGCTGAAAGTTGAGCTGGAGGTGCCGCTGCAAAAAATGAGCCGGGATATAGGCATCATTATCCGCAAGAGCAGCAGCGGCCTGCAATTCATGCTGCAATACTCCTCTGAGCTCTTTGAGGATATTATCATTGAGAATTTTGCACAGCAGCTCCGCTATACACTAAAGCTCATGGCTGAGGGTGCAGAGACAGTCAGGGCCGCCGCAGAGCTCCCCGCAGAGCAGCAGGAAAGGCTTGCGGGCTATTCCTATCAGGCTAAGGCGGAGATACCGGTCACGCTTCTGCATAAGCTCTTTGAGCAGGCAGCCGCTAAGAATCCTGACCGCACAGCGCTTATCGCAGTTGACGATACCCTCACATTCAGGCAGCTTGATGAGCGGGCAAATGCGGCAGCCAACGGGCTCATCAGCAGGGGCGTAAAGGTAGGCTCCAGCGTGGCGATACTGCTTCCGAGAGTGTCTGCGTTTTTTGCCTGTATGTTCGGCGTCAACAAGGCAGGAGCCGCATTCATTCCCTGTGACCCCCAGTACCCGGCGGACAGAATAAATCATATCATCACCGATTCCGGCGCAGCATATATAATCACCACCAAGGATAAGCTCCCCGATTACCCCGCTGACAAGGCCATAGATGTCGATGACCTCCTTTCATGCACCGACACATCTGCCCCCGATGTGCCCATGAGCAGCAGCGAGCTTTCCTATATGATCTATACCTCCGGCTCCACAGGCAAGCCCAAGGGTGTAATGCTACATCACAAGGGCATCTGCAATTATCTCTTCCCGCACCCGGCTAACCCTCATATGTATTTTATCAGCCGCCATGTGGAGAACTATCTTTCAGTGACAACAGTTTCATTTGATATGTCATTCAAGGAGCACGCCGCCGCCCTCTGCAACGGCAAGACCCTCATCTTCGCCGGCGACGGCCAGATGAACGACCCCCGTGCTTTGGCAGAGCTTATGGATAAATACAGCGCAGACTGCATAAACGCCACCCCTTCAAGGCTGGCGCAGTATATGGAGTATGAGCCCTTTACAAAGGCGCTGGCAAGGTGCAGGCTGGTAATGTCCGGCGGCGAGGGCTACCCAATGAGCCTAAGAGACCGTATCAGCCGGTGCTGCCCCGATACCCGCATCATGAACACCTACGGTCCCACAGAGATAACTGTCTCCTGCAACGCCGCTGACCTGACATCTGCCGGGCATATAAGCGTCGGCAGGCCGCTGCTGAACTATACAGAATATATCGTTGACAAGTTCGGCAGCCTTGCACCCTACGGCGCAGTAGGGGAACTGCTTATCGGCGGTGTAGGTGTGGCAAGGGGCTACAAGAACCTTGAAAAAATGACCGCCGAGCGCTTTATCGACTACAACGGAGAAAGAGTGTACCGCTCAGGCGACTACGCCAAGTGGGACGAGGACGGCAATGTGATGATCCTCGGCAGACTGGATAATCAGGTCAAGCTCAGAGGCCTGCGTATCGAGCTGGACGAGATAATCGGCCTGATAGAAGCTCAGGAGCATATCAAAAAGGCAGCGGTAGTCATCAGGAAGATAAGCGGGCAGGAAAACCTCTGCGCCTATTTTACCGCCGATACCCAGGTAGACATTGACGCTCTCCGTGCGGAGCTGAAAAAGCACCTGACCCACTACATGGTGCCTACAGCATTCCTGCAAATGGCAGAGATGCCCATGACCCCCAACGGCAAGACCGACCTTAAACGTCTGCCGGAGCCTGCGCCTGTTAATATCAATGAGTATGCGGAGCCTGCAAACGAGTGCGAGAGCTTCTTCTGTGAGGCCTTCAAAAAGGCCCTCAAGCTTGAACGTGTCGGCGCCGCTGACGATTTCTTTGAGATCGGCGGCACCTCGCTGATAGTTACCTCAGTGGTGCTTGCAGCCTCTGAAAAGGGCTACCCCCTGACCTACGGCGATGTTTTCAAATACACCACACCCCGGGCCCTCGCTGCGCTTTTTGCAGAGGATAATGCACAGCATTCCGGCAGCCTTTTCGATTTTGACAGCTATGACTACACAAAGATCAATGCCCTCCTGTCGGAAAATACCGTCGAGAGCTTCATAAGCGGGGAGAGCAGAGAGCTTGGAAATATTCTCATAACCGGGGCCACCGGCTATATGGGCGCCCACCTGCTGGCCCAGTATCTCGACGAGGAGCAGGGAACTGCCTTCTGCATGATACGCAAGGGCAAGTACCCCTCTGCTTCTGACAGGCTGAAAAATATGCTGTTTTACTATTTCGGCAGGCGCTACAAGGAGGACTTTGAAAACCGTGTTCAGGTCTTTGACGGCGACGTTACCGACTATAAATTCTTTGAGCAGTTCGAGGATAAGCCTATAAACACAGTGTTCAACTGCGCCGCTAATGTCAAGCACTTCTCCAGCGGAACAGATATTGAGGACATCAACGTGGGCGGAGCAGTCAACTGCGTTAAGCTCTGCGAAAAGCTGGGCGCAAGACTCATTCATTTCTCAACTATTTCCGTATCCGGCACTACTGACGATATGTCAAAGCTCAGCAGGAACACCCTTGATGAGCAGTCGCTCTATTTCGGTCAGACCAACGACAATAAATACACCGCCTCAAAGCTCATGGGCGAGCGTGAGGTGCTGGAGGCTGCCGCCGAAAGAGGGCTGGACGCAAAGGTCATCAGAGTGGGCACCCTCGCCGCCAGAGAATCCGACGGCGAGTTCCAGATCAATTTCCTCACCAACAGCTTTATGGGCAGACTGCGCTCCTACAGTATGCTGGGCTGCTTCCCCTATCAGCTTATAGAAAATCAGGTCTGCATGGGGCCTATCGACGTTTCCTGCCGGGCTTTCCTGAAGCTTGCCCGCACTCCAAGGAGCTGCTGCCTGTTCAATGCCGTCAACAACCACACCCTGCCGCTGGGAGATATTATCAGGCGAATGAACGCCGCCGGCATGGACATAAAATTCGTAGAGTATGAGGATTTCACCGCCGCAATAGCAGCGGCTCAGGCCGACCCGGACAAGGCAGCTATCCTGCAAAGCATGGTGGCGTATATGGCACCGGTTCAGGGCAAGCAGGTAGTGAATATACCCTTCACTGCCCACTACACAACTCAGGTGCTGGCACGCCTCGGCTTCTTCTGGAACCAGAGCAACGATCGCTATGTGGACGATTTCATAAACGTGCTGGGCGGCTTCAGCTTCTTTGACAGCGATAACCTCAGCAGATAAGGAGTATCTATGGAAAACACAGGCATACTGATAAGCAAGAAATACCGCAGCCTGCTTATCTCAACTCTTGCAATGTCTGCCTCGACCTATATCTCGTCTATTCTCGACGGGATCATGGTCGGGCGGCTCCTCGGCACAGAGCAGCTCTCTGCCATAAGCCTGACCACATCAATAGTTTTTCTGATAAGCATACCTATCTCGCTGTTCTCCTTCGGCGGCAATACCCTCGCAGTTATGCACAAGGGCCGCCGTGACAACAAGACCGCAGACAAGGTATTCACTCTCACCTTTTTGGCTGCAATGCTTTCAAGCGTGATATTTGCACTCATCGGCATAATGCTGATAGGCCCTGTGTCGCAGGTGCTCACAAAGGGCAACGAGCTCAAGGGCTATGTTTCGGATTATCTGCTGCCGCTGTGGTCTCTTGCCCCGCTGACAGCGCTGATAACCGTTACCGCCTCATTTGCAAGGACTGACGGCAAGCGCCGCCTTGCCACAGCCCTGCCGATAGTCTCCAACATAATAAACCTGCTGTGCGATCTGCTGTTCATGAAGGTGTTCGGAATGGGCATTGCCGGCGCAGGCTGGGCAACTGTGGCAGGCTATGCCGTCGGGGGTGTTATGACGCTGAGATATTATCTCTCCGCAGAGCGGACAGTGCACTTCACCGCGGAGGCCTTTTCCTCCCTGAAACTCCTTGGCGGGATAGTCACGACGGGCCTGCCCTCGGCGCTTATCTATCTCTGCAATTTTCTGCGGCTGTTCTTCGTCAACGATATTATTATCACCTCCACCGGTGTTATCGGCGCAAAGATCGCTTCGGTGACTTTCTCGCTGAACAGCCTTGCCTTCATATTTGTTGAGGGCGCTTCCATGACGCTGCTGCCCATTCTCGGAGCGCTTCACGGCGAGCGTGACATTAAAGGTGAAAAAACCGCCCTGCGCTACGGTATGTTCATGACTATGATGATGTGCGGGGCAGTGTTCATTATCAGCGTCGCCCTTCCGACTCAGCTGGCCTCCCTCTACGGCCTGATTGAGCCGGAGGCGGTGGATATTTTCAGTGTGACCTTCCGGCTTGTATCGCTGAATGTGCTGATGATCGGCATTATCTACGTTATGCGCTCATTCTTCCAGGCCACCGGCCAGAAAATGATCGCTAATTTCCTTGTGGTGGTGGACGGCTTCCTGTCAGTCGTTCCGCTGATGTATTTTCTCTCGAAGATCAACATTTACTGGCTGTGGGCATCTTTCCCCATTTCAAAGGTCATCACCCTGACCCTTATGCTGGCGGCTATGGCTGCGGCAAAGAAAAAGCAGCAAAAGCAAAGCCTGCTTCTGCTGGGCAGAGATGAGGGCACAGTGCTGAGCTTTTCGGTTAAGAACGACGAATCACAGGCCGGTGCAGCTGCAAGAAAAGCAATAGGATTCTGCCGGGGAAACGGCGTTGACCCTCGTGTTGCAAATGCCGTCGGCGTAACGGCTGAGGAGCTCTGCCGCAATATTGCAGTCTACTCCAACACACCTAAAAACCCCTCTGTGGATATCCTGATAAGGATACTCGGAAACAGTGTTACAATAAGGCTCCGTGATAACGGCCCCGCCTTTGACCCCACCCGTTACATAGACAACAGCGGCCGTGAGATCACCGGACTTGAGCTTGTGCGCTCCCTATCCTCCGGAATAGAGCACAGCCGCGTGCTCGAAATGAATCTGACCTCTGTAACGGTATCAAGATGAACCCCGGAGCATAATAACACAAAAACTCCCCGCTGCCCTTTTTGGGAAAGCGGGGATATTTTCAGCCCTGCCGGTGCTTGTACTCATACACTATCAGCAGGTACAGAAAGGTGGCTGCAAGCTCTGCTGTCAGCATTCTTCCTCACCCTCACAGAGCCCCCAGGGTGTCTCACGCAGCCTTATGAACCAGCCCTGGGGCTGCTTGCAGATAGGGCAGCTTTCCGGTGCCTGCTCCCCCTCATGGAGGAAGCCGCAGTTTAAGCAGAGCCATTTCTCATGTCTGTCTGCATGAAACAGCCTGCCGCTGTCCAGAAGCTTTGCATAGTGCTTGTAGCGCTGGCCGTGAGACCTCTCCACCGCTGCAATGTTCTCAAAATCCTGAGCGATCTCCGAATAGCCTTCGCTGCGGGCGTCCTCTGCAAAAGCAGGGTAGACCTCGTCAGTTTCCTTCTGCTCATGCTCCGCCGAATGTCTCAGCAGCTCCAAAGGCTCATCAGAGCTTTCAGTAGGGTAGTCCGCATTTATGCGTACAGGCTCACCGCCGCACTGCTTCAGGTGGGTGTAGAACACCTCAGCGTGTATCTTCTCCTGAGCAGCTGTGAACTTGAAAAGGTTAGCCAATACAAACAGCTGCTTGGTGCGGCATTTCTTCTCTGCGATCTTATAGCGGCTGCATGAGAGGGCTTCCCCTGCAAAGGCACGCATAAGGTTTTCTTTGGTCTTGCTTTGGTTGAATTCTGTTGACATTGTTGTTCCTCGCTTTCATATTTTTATATCCCGGCTACATTGTCAGTGTGCCGCTCTCGCTTTCGTAGAGTATCAGTATCTGCTCCTCCTTGCCGGTATAAGCGTTGAAATATACCAGCACATGGGTCTTGTCCGGAGCCTCGCATTTGAACTCGTAGCATAAAAGCTCCTTCTGTGAATCACTGGGAATGACCGCCAGCCCACGGGATAAAACCTTTAGCTTAGGGCTGATCTGCTCCTTGACATCTAAAATGGATAAGCGCTTTTCCGAAAACATTCGCCGCTGATGATTTACAAGATACCCCCTCGCATCATAGCCGATGACCTCGCCGGTGTCCATGGCGACCGATACCTTGATAAGATCGGTGTAGCAGCAGATCTCCCCCTCGTAGTAGGCGTAATTGACGGTCATGATGTGGCTTATATTTTCATAGTAGGTCTGCCGCATATTGTTGAGCCCCAGCCCCTCAAGGCAGGCATCGCCTCTCTCAAGTGCCTGCTGGGGCGTAATGCTTTCAGTCAGTACATCACGGCTTTTCAAATAGTATGAGATATACCCGCCCTGCTTTGTGACAGCACAGCTGACTGTTCCCTCATCGTCAGAGAAAATATATGAGGGCATTTTGCCGCCTTCGGTGATGACCTCTGTGAGTCTGCCGATATCAACTCCCAGCGCCATTGAAGCACGCTCCCTTGCCTTTTCGAGAGAGACCTCCTCCTTGGCATTTGTCATAAGCGGCGATTTTTCCAGAATGTGGTCGGAGAATGGTCCGTCATAAACCAGCGTCGGGTAGGAATCAAAGCCCTCCTCAAAATCCTCAAAGCCGTCAGTGACAGTCGGCGGAGCCTCATCTGCACCCTCTGCATCAGCCTCCGAAAGTGAAAGCTTTCCGTTGGAGGCGCTGCCCTCCAGCTCCCACATATCGTCGCATAGCTTCTTTGAGAATTCGTATAGCTGGGAAAGCTTCTCGTACTCCTCATCTGTAATTGTCTCCCCCGACCGGACCTTCTCGCTTATCGCTAAGGAATAGTTGCCCACCTGAGAGAGAAATTTGTAGGTGTTTTCCAGCTGCTTGTTCTCTATCGGCAGCTGTGAAAGAGCAGCCTTGGCAGTTGAGGAATCCCTCCAAAGCTGCTGTGAAAGCTTCTGGTGCATATCAGCGGTGCCAGCGTAAAGCTCCTTTTGAAGCGTGTTTGATATATTATCCGCTGCAGTTGAAAGTTCTTCGATCGCACGGTTGTAATAGTTCCTTGCAGCCATGACCGAGCTGTCCCGCTCACGCATGAGCATAACATTCTTGGCGATCATCACAGCTAAAGCCACAGCTGCAAAGGAAAATAGCTTTATAAGAGTCCGTCTTTTCATAATTCCTCCACAGTACAATTTTTTGTACTAATTCATATAATACCCCGGATATAGATATTATGTATAGATTTTTCGTTTATATTCACCGAAGATTTCTTTCGCACAAAAAAATTGCAGCAGCAAAGCAAAATAATCCCGGCAGCGCAATCAAAAAAGTATACAGAGAAGAAAAGACGAAAAATTTTTGAATAATGTAGGTTTACAATAGATGTGAGACAAATTAAGAAAAAAAGATAGCGAACCAGCATGAACCTGTGTTACAGTTAAGTTGCTACACAAAAAAGCAACAGGAGGTCATGTGATC
>CADBTF010000013.1 GCA_902797485.1 uncultured Ruminococcus sp.
TAGCCCCATTTGAAGCTCAGCCAGCCGCTTATGATGAAAATAAACGGCAGCACAGCAAAGAGCGCAAAGCAGGCTGGGTTCATCTCGCTGACATCAGCGGTGTGAGCCACGATATCAATGATAGGAAAATAAAAGGCGTTGATGATCTTGTAGGCCGGCAGGAAATTGAAAAGCACTCCCGCCTTTGAAAGCACCAGCAGCAGCAGTGACACCCAGCCGGGTATCGACGCCACAAGGCCGATAGCTGCTCCGAAATTCCGGCAGGGCTCCGCACCGTGGAGCCGGACCTTGTTCTGCGCCTTTTCACCCTGCTTCAGACCGTAATCCGCAGTGATGGCAAAAACCGTCGCTATACCTACAAAGCCGAAGAGAATGTTCCCGAACAGCCCAAAGGCCTTGGACACCGCCCAGAAAAACAAAAACACAAATATCCCCAGCAGCAGCGACTCTAAGTAGCCTCTTATAAAGCCGCCTATGAGCAGCTTCTTTTTATCAATGCCGTTTTCCATACCTTATCCTCTTTACTGTACAATCAACTGTACTGTTTGTCACATTTTTTCGGGGCAGTCGATCTTGAGCATATCAAGAATATTTGAGATCACCAGCTTGACAGACATAGAAAGCGCAAGCCTTGCCTGCATGATGTTTTCCTCCTCGCCAACGACCCGGCAGTTGGTGTAGAAGCGGTGATACTTGGTCGCCAGCTCCCAGACATAGCGGGTTATGCGGGCAGGGTCATAGCTGCGGGCGCTGTCGTTTATCACGCCGGGGAGGGTGGCGATATATTTTATCAGCTCCACCTCATCGGGGGCGGTGAGGCAGCTGAGCATATCCACAGTTGCGGGCCTGATCTTGATGCCCTCGTCGAAGGCCTTGTCGAACACCGAGCAGATGCGGGCGTGGGCATACTGAACATAATAAACAGGGTTGTCCGAAGTCTGTGAGATAGCCAGCTCAAGGTCAAAATCAAACTGGGAATTCGGCTCACGCAGGTTGAAGAAGAAGCGGGCCGCATCTATGGGTATCTCGTCCAGCAGAGTGGAAAGGGTAATGGCCTTGCCGGAGCGCTTTGAGAGCTTGTACTTTTCGCCGCCGCGGACCAGATTAACCATCTGCATGATGACCATGTCAAGGCGCTTTGGGTCAACGCCGAGGGCCTGCATAGCCGCCTTCATGCGGGGGATATAGCCGTGGTGGTCGGCTCCGAGAATGTCAATGGCGGTGTCATATCCACGGGTCACAAGCTTGTTGTAGTGGTAGGCAATATCCGGCACAAAGTAGGTGGGTATGCCGTTGTCACGGATAAGCACCCTGTCCTTCTCGTCCCCCAGCTCGCTGCTCCTGAACCAGAGAGCGCCGTCCTGCTCGTAGGTGTAGCCGCTCTCCTTGAGCTTTTCGATAATCTCGGCAACTGCGCCGCTGTTATGCAGCTCGCTCTCCTTGAACCAGCGGTCATAGACTATGCGGTATTTTTTCAGGTCACGCTCCAGGCCTTCGATATTCTTGGGAAGGGCATAAGCCACCAGTGCCTTCTTTACAGCCTCGTCAGCTTCACCGGCAAGAGAATCTCCGTTTTCATCTAAATAGTTCTTGGCGTGGGCGATTATATCTGTTCCCAGATATACCTCCTCCGGCATGGCAAAGCGCTGGCCCTCGCTGCTTTCGTTGTAGATCGCAGTGCAGACTTTTTCTGTATCATTGCCTTCGGCCTCGATGACCTTCCTGCCCTCCTCAGAGGTCAGCTGCCTGAATCTGAGCATAAGTGAAAGGCCGAACTTTTCTATCTGATTGCCGGCGTCGTTTACATAGAACTCCCTTGCTACCTCATAGCCTGCTCTTTCAAGCACTGAGGAGAGACAGTCGCCGATAGCGCCGCCACGGGCGTTGCCTATGTGCATGGGGCCTGTGGGGTTAGCGGAGACATACTCCACAAGTATTCTCTTGCCCTTGCCCATATCGGTCTTGCCATAGTTCTCTTTTTCGGACAGTACGTCCAGCACCACCTCAGAAAACCACTGCCTTGAAAAATAGAAATTGATAAAGCCCGCTCCTGCGACCTCGCATTTCTCAAAATAGCTGCCCTCAAGGAAAATGTGCTTTACTATCTCCTCGCCGATCTTCCGGGGGGCCTGCCTGAAAGCCCTTGCGCAGACCATAGCAGTGTTGGCGGACATATCGCCGTTTTTAGGGTCAGCAGGTATCTCAACGTTGAAGCTGGGTATGGGCTCCGCCGGGAACACGCCCTCGGCCACACAGTCTCCAAGAGCATTCATGACCAGCTCCCTGACCTGCTGCTGGGCCTTCTTTATCAGATCCGACATTTTTATTTCCTCCGTATCAGTTTATCTTTTTTACACCAATATTGATCTCAAAGTCTCCCACATAGCTGGCATTTATATCCAGCGAATAGCTGAAATTCAGTCTGCCGCCGTCCTTCGTCATATCCGAATCCACCTTCTTGGCGGTGACGCCTACCATCATATCCCCGAAGGGGGTGCCGTAGAGACAGTGATGCTTCTTTCCCATTTCGATCACCAGGTCAGAGCCTGCATCTCCGGAGCGTGTCAGCATAACTGTGTTGTTATCCTTGACCGTCAGCGTGGTAACGCAGTTGTCAAAGCCTGTGGCCTCGCTCTCCTGATAGCTCAGCTCATAGCTGTTTTCGCTTATTTTCAGTTCTCCCTCCGTAAGCAGCTCCAGCTGTTCTGTATTCTCTCCGTCATACTGCTTGCTTATAAGGGAAATGTTTACTTTCCTTTTCAATAGGCTTCTCCTTTGTTTTCTTCTGCTCACTTGACAGAGCAGGTCGAGATAGTTATATTTTCCTTATGTCCCAGAAAGGTCTCCACATTTTCACTAAAAAGCTCCTCACTGTCGGTGCAGTAGAGGGTGAGCTTTCCGGGCTCCTCACGTCCGGCTGCCTGACTGCTGGTGATGAGCACCCTTTCAGCATACTTTGCGATCTCAGCGCCGGAGGATATGAGCTTCACATTCTCTCCCATAACGCTGCTTATCACTCCCTCAAGGTGCGGGTAATGGGTGCAGCCCAAGATCAGGGTATCGACTCCTTCCCGCTTCATGCCCTCCAAATATTCCTCCGCTATCAGTCGGGCCACCTGATTGTCCTTGTCGGTGTAGCCGTTTTCCACCAGCGGCACGAACATAGGGCAAGCCTTTGAGAACACCTTGATGTCGCTTCTGATCTCTCTGATCGCCTTGCCGTAGCAGCCTGAGCGAATGGTGGCAGGTGTGCCGATAACACCTATGCGGTTGTTATTGGTGGCGGCACAGGCAGCTGTGACAGTCGGGTAGATAACTCCGCTGTAGGCGCCGACGCTGCTGCCCTCGAAAAGCGGCCTTGACATCAGCACCGATGACACCGTTCCGCAGGCTATCAGTATCATCTTGACATTGAAGCGCTCTAAAAAAGCAATATCCTCTTTAGCGTACTTGGCTATGGTATCAACGCTTTTTGTGCCGTAGGGAACACGGGCGGTGTCCCCAAGATAGATTATATCCTCGTGAGGCATGAGCCTTGTGAGCTCCTTAACGCAGGTGAGCCCTCCTATGCCCGAATCAAAGACTCCTATGGCAAGCTCACTCATAGTCTACCCCCGCTCTTTCAAGAGCCAGCCGGATAAGCCTATCCTCCTGCTCCTCATAGGGTATGCCGATATTTTCCATAAGCTTCGGGTACATACTTATGCTTGTATGCCCTGGCATGGTGTTTATCTCGTTAAGTATTACCTCACCCTCGTCAGAGAGGAAGAAATCAGTTCTTGCAAGGCCCTCGCAGCCCAGAGCGTGGTACGCACGCAGGGCGGTCTCACGGATCTTCTCCCTTGCCTCCTTCGGAATATCGGCGGGTATGATCGTCTGTGAGCCTAAGTCGTTGTACTTGGCATCGTAGTCATAGAACTCGCAGGCAGACTTTATCTCCCCCACATCTGAGGCAAAGGGCTTGCCGTTGCCCATTACTGCGCACTCCACCTCACGGCCTGTTATAGCCTTTTCAACTATTACCTTCTTATCGTGGACAAAGGCCAGCATGATGCCCTTGACAAGCTCCTCCCTGTTGGAGGCCTTGGATATGCCCACCGAGGAACCGCAGTTGCAGGGCTTTACGAACATAGGGTAGCCAAGCCTCTGCTCCATCTGCTGACATTTATCCTCCAGCCGCTCATCGACTTCATTCCTGAGAATTCGTATCCATTCAGCCGTCCTGATGCCGTTGGCCTCAAGGATAGTATGGGTAATGTCCTTATCCATACACATAGCCGAGGAGATAAGGTCACAGCCCACATAGGGCATTTCTGCCAGCTCTAAAAGCCCCTGGATAGTTCCGTCCTCACCGTTGCGCCCGTGGAGCACCGGGAAAACGCAGTCCACTTTCAGATTGACTGCCTCTCCGTCCCGCTCAAGCATGATAAAGCCCTTGTGAAGCGGGTCCGGGCTGAGGATACAGGGAACATTGTCCGGGTGCTTTTCCCACTCGCCGGAGCTTATCTGCTCCAGATCTCCGATAAACCTGAACCAGTGGCCCTTCTTGGTTATGCCGATAGTCACCACATCATACTTGCTGCTGCTTATGCTCTGGATAACGTGCACCGCAGAGATCAGCGAGATGTCGTGCTCATTTGATTTTCCTCCGAAAATAACGGCTATTTTCAGCTTAGCCATATTTACATCGCCCTTCGTTTTATTTAATTGACGGTCAGCAGCCTTTGATACACTGCCGATCTTTTTATTATATCATATTTTACTCAGCAGATCAATAAATAATGAATATTATCTGCAAAGATCAAATATCATCTGATATACATGATATTGCTGAAAAAGGTCCCAGGGGTTTTGATGTAGGAAAGGTAGTCTGCCCAGTCGATATAATACCTCTCCCCCCATGAGGATACCTCCAGATAGGTCTTTTCATCTGTTTCGATAACAGCGGTAACTGTCATGTAGTGGTCCCTGACAAGCCCGCTCCTGAAATCCGGCAGTGAGAAGCCCCCCTGCTTATCTCTGATATACAGCGCAACGCCGGTCTTTTTCCCACGCCTGAAAAGCAGGTGAGGGCCGGCAGCGATCGTCACCGGGATATCACGATGCAGCATATCTGTTATCCTCGGCAGTATCTTCTTCTTTGAAAAGCACCAGCGGGCCTTGAAGGGTGCTCCCGCCAGCCTCAGCCGCCTGCGGATACCGAATGCCATGCTTATGCCGTTTATTCCCAGCTTTTTCCTGACTTTCAGGCTGCCCCGCCCGATGCTCCGGGCAAATTCAAGATACTCCGCTTTATCAAGTTTTGTGCGGCCAGATTTATAAAGCAGTATATCCGCACAGGAGATGAGCCCGCAGCCCAGCGGTGATATGCTGCCGTCGGAGCGGCTGTCGAACCAGCCCTGATTCCCGCCGTAGGAAAAGCCGTCCGGCATGGTCTTGGAGAACCACTCGGCATAGCAGTTCACCCGGACGTATTCGCTTTTCAGGCCTATCCTCTTTTCAGGCATTTTTCTCCTCCGCATAGCCCACGACCTTTTCAAAGGGCATGGTGCCTCCGAAGATGTCCAGCGCAGAGCCTATGGTGAAATCCACCCTGCCCCGGCCCAGCTCATAAAGGGTGTCAAGGTCCTCAAAGGAGGAGATGCCCCCTGCATAGGTGGAGGGGAACACAAAATCACCCAGCATTTTAGCCACAGCTGCCTCAATGCCGCACTGCCTGCCCTCCACGTCTACCGCATGGACCAGCAGCTCGGAGCAGAACTCCGAAAAATAAGCAAGGGTCTCAGCCGAAAGCTCTGTCTCGGTGAAGCGCTGCCACCTGTCAGTAACTATATAATACCTGCCCTCCTGCGCTCTGTAGCGGCAGCTGAGATCAAGCACTATATGCTCTCTGCCCACCGCCTGCACAAGGCGTTTCAGGTTTTCCTCGATCACTCTGCCCCCCTTGAATACATAGCTTGTAACTATAACATGGGTGGCGCCCATGTCAAGAAACATTGCAGCGTTCTCGGCATTGATGCCGCCGCCTATCTGCAAGCCGCCCGGGTATGCCTCCAAAGCAGAGCGGGCCTGCTCGCAGTCCTTTTCATATTCGGGAGTGCCGGCAGGGTCCAGCAGGATAATATGCCCGCCGCTGAGGTCAAAGCTTTTATAAAGCTCCCCGTAGTAGGCGCCGCACATTTTTGAGACAAAGTTCTCCTTTGCCATGCCGCCGTCCCTGAGGGAACCGCCGACGATCTGCTTAACGCTTCCGCCGTGTATATCAATGCAGGGCCTGAATCTCATTGCTTACTACTCTCCTCAGAGCTCGTGTCAGCCACAGAGCTTGTATCGTCGCTTTCAGCGGGCTGACTGCTTGTATCGGCCTCACTTTCAGAGACCGGCACCTCCGGAGCCTCGCTTGAAGAAGCCGCAGCAGATGTTTCCTCCGGCTTCTTGCTGGAAGCAGCCTCGCTGCTGGATTCCTCCTTGGAGCTTTCCTCCTCGGAGCTGCTTTCCTCCTTGGGCTTTTCTTCTTCCTTGATAGTCCTGAACAGCACATTCACTGCAAGGCCGTAGTCTGTCTGGACAGTGTCTGTTTCAAGGAAATAGGCGTTATTCTCCACAAAGAACTCCTTGATCTCGTCCAGCTCGCCGTCAGTCTCAAAGTAAGGGTCATAGATGTTCAGGAAGGACATATCCGGAATGAACACCATTTCACCGGTCTGAGCATTCAGGCTGTCCTCAAACAGCGACTTAAAGCCCTCCATGTTGATAACATATACCGGGTTCTTGTTCATGGTATATTTCGGGTAATAATACTTATCGTCCGTTGAGGCCGGGTAATCATCTCTTTCCCAGACGTGATCGCACTCCTCAAAGAAATCATCATCGGCGTTGAAATACTTGTGCTTCAAAAAGAATGAGCCGTCGTCAAAATTGTTATCGTCCCAGGTGACGTCAACATTATACCACTTGCCGCTCAGCCTGACCTTGTTCCACATATGCTCTGCGCTATGACGGTTCTCGCCCTCAACGGTTATGCACTTGATACCCATAAGCTCCATAAGCAGATTAAAGGTGACTGCATAGCCGGTGCAGATAGCCTTTCTCTCCACCAGGGGGCCGTAGGGGGTGGCTGAGCTTCTGGCAGAATTGCCGAATACCGAGAGCTCCTGAGAGTCATAGGATATTTCAAGGACCATTTTATCGTGGACCGCCAGTTCCTTCTCATAGTCAGACATTTCGGAATTGGTGCAGGACTCGATAAACTCAACAGCTGCATCAAGTATCTCCGACTGGGTGGGGTTCAGGGGGTCAGTGTTGCCGGTACGGTAGGCGGTGATGATAGGCTGTATATCATAGCAGCCCTCTGGGAGCATCTGAAGCTCGTCGGTCTTTTTCTTCTTAGCAGTAGTTGTTGTTGCCTTGGTAGTTTTAGTCGTAGTTGTAGTTACCTTCTCTGCGGCAGTCGTCACTGAGGTCACAGCTTCGGAGCTGTCACCGTCGATACGGCTGAGGGTGCTTTTGTCGCCGCAGGAACTCAGAGCGAATACGGCTGCAAGAGCTGCGCAAAGAGGCTTTAAGTATGATCTCATAAATATGCTTTCTCCTTATAAAAAATACCACACCCTTTATTATAGCCCAATTTGCGGAATATGTCAATTGCAAAATGTTTTAAAAGCGTCTTGCAAAATGCGGGGATTTATGTTATAATTATCATAGTTGATGATGAACGTTTGATTATTGTTACATTTACAGTACATATCATCAATACTTTGAATAAAAGGACGGTCGATTTTTATGGCAATTTTAGTAACTGGCGGAGCAGGCTTTATCGGCAGCCACACCTGCGTTGAGCTGCTGGAAGCAGGCTATGAGCTTATCGTGGTGGACAATTTTTCCAACTCCAAGCCGGAGGCTCTCAAGAGAGTAAAGCAGATAACCGGCAAGGAGCTTAAATTCTACGAGGCTGACATTCTTGACCTGCCTGCCCTCAACAGGATATTTGACGAGAACAGCATCGAGGCAGTTATACATTTTGCCGGCCTGAAAGCTGTGGGCGAGAGCGTTCAGAAGCCGGTGGAGTATTACCACAACAACATCACCGGAACACTCATGCTCATTGAGGCTATGCGTTCCCACGGCTGCAAGAGGATAGTTTTCTCCTCCTCCGCTACGGTCTACGGCATGGACAACCCGGTGCCCTATGTGGAGACCATGCCCACCCATACCTCCACCAACCCATACGGCTATACCAAGGTCATGATAGAGCAGATCTTAAAGGACGTAGCGGTTGCCGACGACGACTGGTCTATCGCCCTGCTGCGCTATTTCAATCCTATCGGCGCTCACAGCAGCGGCCTTATCGGTGAGGACCCCAACGGCATACCCAACAATCTCTTCCCCTACATTCAGCAGGTGGCTGTGGGCAAGAGAGAATATCTCGGTGTGTTCGGCAATGATTACGACACCCCTGACGGCACCGGTGTTCGTGACTACATTCACGTTGTTGACCTGGCAAGAGGACATATATGTGCGCTGAAATATGTGCTGGAGCACAAGGGCGTTGAGGCTGTTAATTTAGGCACCGGCAAGGGTTCCAGTGTTCTGGACGTGCTGCACGCCTTTGAAAAGGCCTGCGGCAAGGAGCTGCCTTATAAGATCATGCCCCGGCGTGCCGGCGACATTGCCTGGTGCTATTCCGACCCGAAGAAGGCTCTGGAGCTTTTCGGCTGGAAGGCTGAATTTGATCTTGACGATATGTGCCGGGACGGTTGGAACTTCGCACAGAAGAACCCTAACGGCCTTTGATCGGAGGGCTGTATGTATCGTATAGGACACGGATATGATGTTCACAAGCTGGTCTCCGGCAGAGACCTGATAATCGGCGGGGTGAATATCCCCTATGAGCTGGGGCTTTTAGGCCACTCGGACGCAGATGTGCTCTCTCACGCTATAATGGACGCCCTGCTGGGAGCAGCCGCCATGGGAGATATAGGCCACCTGTTCCCTGACACCGACGAGCGCTACCGGGGAGCAGACAGCCTTGAAATGATGCGGGAGGTCTGCAAGAGGCTTCGGGCCAAGGGCTATGAGATAGGCAACATTGATTCCACCGTCTGCGCTCAGGCTCCCAAGCTGGCTCCCCACATCGAGGAGATGCGCCGCCGCATTGCCGAGGCCTGCGGGACGGATATCTCCAATGTTTCAGTTAAGGCCACAACAGAAGAAGGCCTGGGCTTTACCGGTGAAAAGAAAGGCATTTCTGCAACGGCAGTCTGCATTATCTGTGGACGGGAATAAGAAAGCATTTATAGAGAAATAATAAGATGAAAAGATCATTGATCGCTTTGGAGTATCTGCTAAAGAGCTTGCTGGCCGGGAGCATTATTGTGCTGGCTGTTTTCTTTGATCCGGTAAAAAACGCAATTGCTTTTCCGATCGGTCTTATAGACTTATTTCCGCTGCTTGCAGTTCCCGCTGTATTGATAGTTTATATGCTGTGGGCTCTGCCGATAGCTCCGCGCGGTGATATGGGCAATGTCAAAAAGTATATCGTTATCCCCTGCATCGCACTCGCAGCCTTTGCGGCAGCAGCAGGCGCGGTGTGGTTTGCGTCAGCCAAATACAAAGCATATCAGAAGCAGAAGAAATACGACAAAATAACAGATGAGATAAATGCCTTTGTGCAGCGGGCAGACGAAAGGCTTATCTACATAAATGCAGTTGACCCCTCCTATTACCCGGAAGGGATATACAGCAGCAATGTTGAAATATCAAGCGTTTATATTGATTATGATACGATGGAGATAGCCTTTGTATTATATGACTGGAGCTTTAAAGATTCATTTTATGTATACAAGCTTGAACAACAGGAAAACAAAAGCACAGCAAACGCACTCTGGCCGGTCGGAAACGGATATTTACAGACGACCACCTCGCTCAATGCCCCTGGTCAAAAGCTGTATTCCTATAATCCTAGATCAGACAGTAAAACAAAAGCGCTTGCGCTTACCAAAGCTGACGGAACGGTCTGGACAGCAGAATTTGAACCAGCAATTCTTGATCTTTACGGAAACATTTTCGGCCATGAGCTGTGTCATAAAGAAGAGCTGGAGCAATATATTAATAAATAACGGTCAAGCCTTAAAGATCAAATGGGCTGATGCACGCCGCATCAGCCCATTTCGCTATGTATCAATCCTTCATAGTCCTGACCTCTTCAAATTCATCAACGATCTCCTGCTCGGGAGCATGGGTGACAAGGGAGACTATAACATTTACAACGCAGGCTGCGATAAATGCTGGCAGCAGCTCATATATAGACCATGCACCGCCCATAGGAGCGATAACGAATTTCCAGATAAATACCATTGCTTCGCCGGTGACCATTCCTGCCATAGCGCCCCACTTGTTTGAACGCTTCCAGAAAAGAGCCAGCAGCATTACCGGCCCGAAGGTAGCTCCGAAGCCAGCCCATGCAAATGACACGATCTTGAATACTGAGCTGTCAGGGTCCCATGCTAAAAAGATGCCGATAACTGCGATCACCATAAGGGTCACTCTTGCGGTGAGCATCTGTGCCTTCTCACTGAGGTCCACTTTAAAGACCCTTTTGAGGATATTCTCGGAGACACTGGAGGAGGCTGCCAGCAGCTGGGAATCAGCGGTGGACATGGTGCTGGCGAAAATACCTGCCAGAATAATTCCCGCCACAAAAGCGGCAATGTAATTATACTTGCTGAGAGCGTGAGCGATCTTTACGATAACAGTCTCGGAGGCAGAGCCCTCAAGTTGCTCGATAGCGCCGGCCTTGGACATTGCCAGACCGATAACGCCGATAAAGGTGCCGATAGCCAGCGAGATAACTACCCACACAGAAGCTATCCGGCGGGAGATCTTCAGCTTCTTGCTGTCCTCGATAGCCATAAATCTCAGCAGGATATGAGGCATACCGAAATACCCAAGGCCCCATGCCATAGTGGAGCAGATGCTCAGGAAGCTGTAGCTGTTTTCGGTGCCGGAGGCGGGGTCGTAGGTGGTGTTCATGCCAAGGTAGCCCGGAAGACTCTTGGCGTTGTCAATAACCTCAGAGAAGCCCCCTGCGGAATAGATACCGAAGGAGAGCACGATCACCAGCGCCAACGACATAACTATGCTCTGGATAAGGTCAGTCTTTGAGGCTGCAAGGAAGCCGCCCAGCGAGGTGTAGCCGATGATAACAACTGCGCTGATAATCATAGCCACATGGTATTCCAGCCCAAAGAGGGAGGAAAAGAGCTTGCCGCAGGCAGAGAAGCCGGAGGCGGTATAGGGGATAAAAAAGATAACGATGATAACTGCCGATACTCCCACAAGGATATTTGTCCTGTCACGGTAGCGGGCAGCAAAGAAATCCGGGACTGTGATAGCGTCGCACTTGGCGGAATATCTGCGCAGACGCTTTGCCACCAGCAGCCAGTTGATGTATGTGCCCAGTGCAAGGCCGATAGCCGTCCATCCGGCGTCAGCGATACCGCTCAGGTAGGCCACTCCGGGCAAACCCATAAGCAGCCAGCCGCTCATATCCGAGGCCTCGGCGCTCATGGCAGTGACGATAGGGCCGAGCCTTCTGCCGCCCAAATAGAAATCGTCAACATTGTTGTTCTGCTTGGAGCTTCTTATTCCTATAAACAGCGTAAACAGCATATACAGGCAGATAGCCACAAGCATTATGATCTCTTGCGTTGTCATTTGCATACTCCTTTACTTGATGATCTGCTCCCCGACCTGCTTCTCACAGGAGGGAATTATATCACTTAACAATATACAGTTTATTATAACAAATTTTAACATAGATAGCAATACTATTTTGAAATCGTTAAAAAATTATTAACATATACCCGCCGCATTTCAGATTTTAGGTCTTGCTATTTGCTCCTGCCGGTGGTATAATATTTGACATATCCTACGGAGGTAATGAACATGAAATACAGA
>CADBTF010000014.1 GCA_902797485.1 uncultured Ruminococcus sp.
ATCAAGGACGCAGAATAAATAAACCTTAGCCAAACCCGCAAAGGCGGAATAATTGTGCATTGTGCATTGTGCATTGTGCATTGGCAATGCACACCCGGATCGGGATTCAGGAATTATAACAGAAAGGATCGAGCTGCTTTGACAAAGGTCGATATGAAAAAGAAAAGCAAGGAAAGCTCCCTGCTGAATACAGCCTTTGAATTCTTCACCACCAAGGGCTTCAGCAAGACCTCTATCACAGACATAGCAAGCAAGGCCGGTGTCGGCAAGGGGACCTTCTACCTTTATTTCAAGGATAAATACGATATACGCAACAAGCTCATTGCCCGGAAGAGCGGGCAGGTGCTTCTCAAGGCAGCCGACGCACTCCTTGCCCATACAGAAGAAATGAGCTTTGAGGACAAGTTCATTTTTCTGGTCGATAACATCATCAACCAGCTGGACGAGAACAAGTCGCTTCTGAATTTCATTTCAAAGAATTTGAGCTGGGGCGTGTTCATGGCAGCCCTCACCTCTCCCATTGACCACGAGCTGAATTTCCGTGAGGCGTATATGAAGCTGCTGTCCGGATCCGGCCGCCGTATACGGGATCCTGAGCTCATGCTTTATATTATAGTTGAGCTTGTCTCCTCCACCTGCTATTCCTCTATTCTTTATCAGGAGCCCTGCCCCCTTGCCAAGCTCAAGCCGGAGCTTTATCAGACTATCCGGAGCATTATCAGGCAGTTCTATCTCCCGGAGGAAACCTCAGCACAGTAATTCCGCAGCCCCCTTTTATAATGCAAAAGGCACCGTCACGCTGATGTGACAGTGCCTTTTTGTTTATGCTCAGATATAAGCCACCGAGCCGGTGTATTGTGGGAAGTCGTTTTCTGCTCCGGCAGCAGCCAGGGTGCTTTCACAGTGCTCCTTGGTGCGCCCCTGCAAAATAAGATTGCAGCCCCTCTCTGCAAGGAACAGCGCCGCTCCTCTCCCGATACCTCTTGCTGCGCCTGTAACAAAGGCCCAGCGTCCTTTTTACGTCAACCATTCAAAAGCCCTCCTTCAAGCCGGTCACCAGTGCTGCCACCTTGTCACACCAGCGGTCAAATTCCTCGTCCTCAGTCTGATATTCCGGGTGAGCAAGGATATACTCAACAGTCCTCTTTATTCCCTCCCGGGCGGACACCTCCGCCTTGAAATCCGGCACCAGAGCCTTCACCTTGGAATTGTCAAACACCACAGAATTAGCCTTGTCTCCGATAAGGCTGCCCACAAAATCATAGCTGCTCAGGTCGGCTAAGGTCCGGGAGGATACATAGCAGGGCTTCAGCTCCTTGCCCACAGCCTCGGCAATGTAGCCATATATCTCATTCCAGCTTACGCTCTCATCAGAGGTGATGTGGAAGGCCTCACCGATAGCCTTTGGATTGCCGATCAGCCCGGCGTATGCCTTGGCGAAATCTGAGTTGTGGGTAATGGTCCAGAGAGAAGTGCCGTCTCCGTGGATAATGACCGGCTTGCCCTCCATAATTCGCTTTACCACCTGCCAGCTGCCGCCGTTCCCGTGAACTCCCAGCGGCACAGAGCGCTCGTCATAGGTGTGGCTGGGCCGCACGATAGTTACAGGGAATCCCTCCTTGCGGCAGCGCTCCATAAGGTATTCCTCACAGGCCTTTTTGTTGCGGGAGTATTCCCAGTAGGGGTTTTCAAGGGGAGTTTCCTCGGTGATGACATATCCCTGCATAGGCTTGCGGTAGGCCGAAGCGGAGCTTATGTATATAAACTGCCCGGTCTTTCCGCTGAACAGCCTGAAATCTCTTTCCAGCTGCTCCGGCACAAATCCGATGAATTCCCCCACACAGTCAAAGCTCATGCCCTCAAGCTTTTCAGCCACCTCTGCCTCGCTGCCGATGTCAGCCCTGATGAGCTTAACATTCTCCGGCAGCGACGCATTTCTGCTGCCCCGGTTCAGCAGATAAAGCTCATGCCCCTGCTCACACAGCAGCCTTGTGATCGCCATGCTGATAGTTCCGGTCCCGCCGATAAACAGTATCTTCATAGTTGTCCTCCTGTCTGATTTATTATGCCGGCACTTCCGGCGTTCCTCAAGCTCATAATAACATATTTCAAACCGCTGCACAAGGGCTTTTGCAAAGTATCATAGTTTTGATATGAATTATTATAAAATGTGTTATCTCAATTCGGTTGTGTATTGCCAATGCACAATGCACAAATGCACAGTCTCTCGTTCCGAGAGACCGCACAATTATTCCGCCTTAACAAGCTTAGTGCAGACTTTTTGTATACTGCGTCCTTGATAGTTTTTAATGCACAATTTTCTGACGTTCTGTCCAAGTGAGTGCGATGTGCTCATTTACTGCCTCTCACCGGGTAAGTGTCGAAACAAAAAATATAGACCCCTTTCTCCGGGCAGAAC
>CADBTF010000015.1 GCA_902797485.1 uncultured Ruminococcus sp.
CCGTACTTTTAGTACTTTTAGTACTATTTAAAGGACCGCCCTTCCGCCTTGGGGGCGGAGGGCTTATGTACTGCATTATTAATTTGCCTGTAAGATATATGCTGATAATGAATAGATCACGCCTCATGGGGAATACTGTATAAAAAGGAAGTGGTCAAATGAAGCTGGATATTACCTATGAGCAGTATGAAAAAATGTACAAGCGGGCATCTAAAAATTCAGAGAGCGCAGTCAATGTGTTAAAGGCGTTTCTGATCGGCGGGGGAATATGCACCTTGGGGGAGCTTTTGCTTATGGGCTATACAAGCCTTGGGCTGGGCGAAAAGGAAGCCGGGACGTCAGTGAGCCTGTCGCTGATATTCTTATCGGTCCTGCTGACGGCTCTCGGCATATACGACAAGCTTGCCAAGCACGGCGGTGCAGGGACGCTGGTGCCCATAACGGGCTTTGCGAATGCAGTGGCAGCACCTGCCATAGAGTTCAAGACTGAGGGCTTTGTGACAGGTGTGGGTGTGAAGATCTTCACCATTGCCGGGCCGGTGATCCTCTACGGCACCCTTGCCAGTGTGCTGGCGGGGATAGGCTTTTATCTGTTCAGGTAGGGCGGGAACAGCAGGGCAAAACACCCTGCTGTTTTATATTGTTAAAAAAATATGAACTCTGCGGAAAGCTATTGACATCTTATTATCAATATGTTATTATCATAATAGAAATAAGAAAGGAGGCAAAGCCAATGCAGACCGAAAAGGAATTTCTGAAAAGCTACAGCCTTGAAAAGTACGACCGCCCCTCTGTGACTGCTGACGTGGCAGCCTTTATGATAAGCTCCCAGAGCAGGCAGAGCTATCGCAGAGACCCTGAAAACAAGCTCATGCTCCTGCTCATAAAGCGAGGGGGGCACCCTTTTAAGGATATGTGGGCGCTGCCGGGGGGCTTCCTGCAAAGGAATGAAACTATTGAGCAGTGTGCCCTGCGGGAGATCAGGGAGGAAACCAATGTGGAGCCCGTCTCCCTTATGCCGGTGGGAGTTTTCAGCAAGCCCGGCAGAGACCCTCGCGGCTGGATAATCTCTCACGCTTATGTTTCAGTCATCAGTGAGGAGGCTGTCAGGCAGGTGGGCATGGACGATGCCTCTGATGCGCAGTGGTTCTCAGTCAGCTTTGAGCAGTCGGAGGACGGGCTCTACAGGCTGGCTCTGAGCTATGAGGGTACTGAGCTTGATGCAGTGCTCTCAGAGGAAAAAAGCGGCTTTGGCCGAACAGCCTTCCGCATTATCGACAGCGGCAGCCTTGCCTTTGACCACGCTGCCATAATAGCCCAGGCGCTGACAGCGCTGCGGGCGGCAGCCAGGGATTACGATACAGTCTTTGATTTCCTGCCGGAGAGGTTTACGCTCAGTGCTTTTCAGAGGGTGCAGGAGACTATAATGAATGTGTCGGTGCTGCCGGCGAATTTCCGGCGAATGGTGAGCGGATATGTGGAGGAGACTGATGAGTTCCAGAGCGGAGAGGGCCACCGCCCGGCCCGGCTCTACAAGAGAAAGAAATAGGAGGAAGCAATATGAAAAAGATGCTTGTTGTGGTAGATATGCAGAAGGATTTTGTTGACGGAGCCCTTGGCACAGCTGAGGCTCAGGAAATAATCCCGGCGGCGGCAAAGGTCATCAGGGAATTTGAGGGAGAGATCTTTGTTACCTTTGACACTCACTATGAGGGCTATCTGAACACTCAGGAGGGCAGGAACCTTCCGGTGCCGCACTGCATAAGAGGCACTGAGGGCTGGCAGCTCAGCAAAGAGATAGCGGCTGCGCTTGAGGGCAGGCAGTACACACCTGTGGTAAAGAACGCCTTTGGCTCTACTGCACTTCCGGGGCTTATCGGGGCGGCAGCAGCGGGTGAGGAATTCAGCATTGAGCTTATCGGGCTCTGCACTGATATATGCGTTGCGGCCAATGCGCTGATACTTAAATCGGCCTTCCCGGAGGCGGAGATCACACTCAGGGAAAACTGCTGCGCCGGAGTAACGCCGGAGAAGCACAAGGCGGCCATTGAGACCATGAGAAGCTGCCAGATAAATATCATATAAGAAAGGCTGATGAAAATGAAGCTTGAACCTATCGTTGTATCACTGCTTGATACCGACCTGTATAAGTTCAACATGGACCAGGTCATCTTCCATAAGCATACCGACCTTTGCGGGCAGTATTTCTTCAAATGCCGCACTGCCGGTGTGGTCTTTACAGATGAGATGATAACCGAAATAAAAGAGCAGATCGACCACCTCTGCTCCCTGACCTTTCGGAAGGACGAGCTGGACTACCTGCGCTCTATAAGATTTATCAAGAATGACTATGTGGAGTTCCTGCGGCTGTGGCGGCCTATCAGAGATTACGTCACCGTCCGGCCGGAGGGTGAGGGCGGCTTGTATATCGAGGTGAACGGCCCGCTGTTCTCTGCTATGCAGTTTGAGATATACCTGCTGGAGATAGTCAACGAGGTGTATTTCAGAATGAGCTATGACTACGATAAGCTGCGGCGCTCCGCAGAGGAGAAGCTGGACGCAAAGATCAAGGCCCTCAACGACGGCACCTATACCTTTAAATTTGCTGAGTTCGGCTGCCGCAGACGGCTCTCCCGTGAGTGGGAGGACGTGGTTGTGAAGCGGCTGGCAACAGAGACAAACAGCTGCGTCGGCACCTCTAATGTGTATCTTGCCAAGAAATATAATGTTACTCCTATCGGCACATATGCTCACGAGTTCGTGCAGATGTATCAGGGGATAGATTCTATCCCTCTGGCCTATACCAACCACTATGCCATGAAGGACTGGTATGCCGAGTATGACGGTGATAACGGCACCGCTCTGACGGACACTGTAACAACTGATCTGTTCCTGCTGGACTTTAACCGCTCTATGGTGAACAACTATACCGGTGTGCGCCACGACAGCGGCGACCCTTTCGAGTGGGGCGAAAAGATAATAGCTCATTACAGGAAATACGGCGTTGACCCTAAGACCAAGCTGCTGCTTTTCAGCGACAGCCTTGACTTTGACAGAGCCCAGAAGCTCTACGACCATTTCAAGGACAAGGCAAAGGTATCCTTCGGCATTGGCACCTTCTGCTCCAACGACACCTGCGAGAAGGCGCTGAATATAGTCATCAAGCTGCAATATGTGAACGGCAGGCCGGTAGCCAAGCTTTCGGACGATATTGGAAAGGCCATGTGCAGAGATGATGAATACCTGGGCTACCTGAAGCGCTCTGTGGATTTCCGCCTGAAGCGTGAGGCAGACAAGGCTCAGCAATAAGCAGTCATAGAATGCTTGTGATAAGTTTTGACAAGGCTGCGGGCTATGTAAAGATAGCCTGCGGCCTTTAGCAGTATAAGAAAAATAAGCATAAAGACCGCTGCACCGCTGCAAAATGAGAGCCGCTCCGAAAGGGCTTCAAGGCGCTGCTCCCGGTAGGCGGGCTGCCCGGAGCAGAGCAGGCTGAGCCGCCTTATCTCCTCCTTTTCAAGGATAGCCGTCACCGAGCGGAAGCGGCCCAGCAGCAGGGCGGTGTTTGCAATGGCGCCGGCTGCCAGCAGGATAACATAGTTGCGGAAGAAGGCATATTCCCCTGTGCCTTCGATAGCTGCCATTCGCCTGCGCATACGCCTGACGAGCAGCCTTGAAAAGAGCATTATCAGCCCCCAGCCTGCCGCTGCAAAGCCTGTGGGCAGGAGTATCATCTCAGCTATGGGGGTGTGCTTGCCGGTGTCAAGGGGGAGTTGGCGGAAAGCGCTTATCAGGAGAATGTCTGAGATCACGCAGACAGCCAGTGACCAGAAAAGCGCAAAGGCAAGAAAGTATCTTTTGAATTTCATAGGCACCTCCCGGAGATCATCTGCTTATAGTTTAACTTATTTTCACAGCCAAGTCAAGAGCACAGACTATGACGATCAACGAAATGGAAATAACACAAAGTTTACACAGATGTTATATTTATTATATATTTTCGGCGCTGAGATAATTATAATTAAAACATGAGCTAAGGCAGTAATAAGGAAGATATTATGGAGGAAATGTATCATGAAAAGATTTGAAGGCTTTATGAGAGGTGTAAATCTTGGCGGCTGGCTCTCCCAGGGGACCTATGACAAGGCTCACCTTGACACATTCATCACCGAAAAGGACATTGAGACTATAGCCGGCTGGGGCCTTGACCATGTGCGTGTGCCGGTGGACTATAACATCTTTGAGACTGCCGAGGGCGAGCCTGTGGAAACAGGAATGGAGTATCTTGAAAAGGCTTATGAATGGTGCACCCGCCATGGCCTCAACATGATAATAGATGTTCACAAGACCTACGGCTACTCCTTTGAGAAGAGCTACAACGAATCCGGCTTCTTTGAGTCGGAGGCCTTGCAGGAGAGGTTTTACAAGCTTTGGGACAGGATATCTGAGCGCTTTGGCAGCCGAAATGACCGCATAGCCTTTGAGCTGCTCAACGAGGTAAACGACAAGGAGCTTTCCCCCACCTGGAACAGGATAATCAGAACTGTAATAGCTAGGATAAGAAAGAACGCTCCCGACACCTTTATCCTGGTAGGCGGCTACTGGAACAATTCCGTTGACGCTCTGCCGGACCTTGAAGCACCTTTTGATGATAAGATAGTTTATAATTTCCACTGCTATGACCCCTTCCTGTTCACACATCAGGGAGCATACTGGGTAACTCAGATGCCGGCAGATTTCCGCATCGGCTATCCGGGAGATGTTAAGGAGTACAGAGAAAAGATCAAGGCGCTGGGCCTTGAATATATGCAGGATTACATGAACGTGCCGGAGAGCGGCTTTGACGCAGGCTATTTCGAGAGGCACTTTGAGGCAGCTGCAAAGCTTTGCGAGGAGCGGGGCTGCGCCCTCTACTGCGGCGAATACGGTGTTATCGAGCACGGTGCGCCGGCGGACGTGGTGCGCTGGTACAAGGATATAAACTCCGCCTTTGAAAAGTACGGTATAGGCAGGGCAGCATGGAGCTACAAGCAGGTAGACTTCGGCCTCTCCGACGGCAGGCTCGACGAGGTCCTGCCGGAGCTGACCAAGCTCCTGTGAGCCGGAGCATATTATCCAGCATCACAAGCTATCTAATGCTTTCATAATAATTCCCCATCATCAGAACAAGCCGCTTCCCGGGGCTTTCCGGGCAGCGGCTTGATTCTATTTTTTATCGCATTTCATGGTGCAGCCCTCGCAGCCGCAGCCGCAGCCTCCGCTTTTGCGGCGCTTGACGGCAGCCCGCAGAGCAAGTCCTGTCACTACTGCAAGCACAACGATTATAATAATGTCACCGGTCCCCATAGATCACGCCCCCAATGCTAAACCGATAAGTCTTACTATCAGCGCCATTACCCAGGCTATGCCGCACTGCCAGACCACTGTTGCAAAGGCCCACTTGCGGCCCAGCTCCCTTCTGACAGAGGCGATAGCTGCCACGCAGGGAGTGTAGAGCAGAGAGAATACCAGAAGCGAAAGTGCGCTGAGCACAGGTATAGATACCGTAACATCTCCGGGGTAAAGCACGCCCAGTATCGAAACAACATTTTCCTTAGCCATAAAGCCGGTTATCAGAGCGGTCATTATTCTCCAGTCGCCCAGCCCCAGGGGGATAAGTATCGGAGACACCGCTCCTGCGATAAGCGCCAGCATACTGTCCTGAGAATTGCTTACCATGTTGAAGGAGAAATCAAAGCTCTTCAAAAACCATACCACTACAGTTGCCACAAGTATCACCGAGAAGGCACGGGTGAGAAAATCCTTGGCCTTATCCCACAGCAGGCGCAGCACGTTTTTGGCTGCCGGCAGGCGGTAGTTGGGCAGCTCCATAACAAAGGGCACAGGCTCACCCTTGAAGATAGTGCCTTTGTAGAGGAAGGCTGCAAATATCGCTGTAAGTATGCCCAGCAGGTAAAGGGCTATTATTATCAGCGCCTTTTTTCCGGGAAAGAAGGCGTCAACAAAAAATGCGTAGATAGGCAGCTTGGCGGTGCAGCTCATAAAGGGTGTCAGAAGAATGGTCATTTTTCTGTCACGCTCGCTGGGCAGGGTGCGGGTGGACATTACCGCCGGAACTGTGCAGCCGAAGCCTATGAGCATCGGCACTATGCTTCGCCCGGAGAGGCCGAGCTTTCTCAGCAGCTTATCCATAAAGAAGGCCACCCGTGCTATGTAGCCGCTGTCCTCCAGCAGAGAGAGGAAGAAGAACAGGGTTATGATTATCGGCAGGAAGCTCAGCACGCTGCCGACGCCTTCAAATATTCCCCCGATGATAAGGCTGTGGAGCGCATCGTGTATGTGGGCATTGGTCAGGGCTTGGTCAACAGTATCGGTCAGAGCCCCCACGCCGGTTTCAAGCAGCTCCTGCAAGCCTGCACCTATAACGTTGAAGGTCAGGAAGAACACCAGACCCATTATCAGTATAAACATGGGTATGGCGGTAAAGCGGCCGGTCAGCAGCTTGTCGATCTTCCGGCTGCGGATATGCTCCCGGCTCTCATGGGGCTTTTTTACCGTTTCCCGGCAAACGCTGATAATGTATTTATATCGCATATCAGCGATAGCGGCGGCTCTGTCAAGGCCCCGCTCCCTTTCCATCTGAGTTACCAGGTGGTCGATAACCTCACGCTCGTTGTCATCAAGGCCCAGCTTTTCCAGAACCAGCTCGTCGCCCTCGGCGGCCTTGCTTGCTGCAAAGCGCAGCGGCAGACCCACTGCCTCGGCGTGATCCTCGATCATATGGGCAATGGCATGGAGGCAGCGGTGGACTGCACCGCCGTTGTGGTCCTTGGAGCAGAAATCCTGCTTCACAGGCCGCTCCTGATAGTGGGCAACGTGAATTGCATGGCTGATGAGCTCCTCGATGCCCTCGTTCTTGCCGGCAGAGATCGGCACCACGGGAACACCCAGCATCAGCTCCATAGCGTTGATGTCCACGCTTCCGCCGTTGGCAGAAAACTCGTCCATCATATTCAGCGCCACCACCATAGGGATATTCATTTCAAGGAGCTGCATAGTCAGGTAGAGGTTTCTGTCGATATTAGTGGCATCTACTATATTGATAATGGCATGGGGCTTTTCGTCCAGCACAAAGCTTCTTGAAACGATCTCCTCACTGGAATATGGCGACATGGAATAGATTCCCGGCAGGTCGGTAACGACGGTGTTTTTCTTATTTTTTATGGGGCCGTCCTTGCGGTCTACCGTTACGCCGGGGAAATTTCCCACATGGCGGTTGGCACCGGTCAGCCGGTTAAAAAGTGTGGTCTTGCCGCTGTTCTGGTTGCCCACCAGTGCAAACCGCAGCACAGTATCCTCCGGGAGCGGGTCTCCGTCGCCCTTGGAGTGGAAGATGCCGCTTTCGCCAAGGCCCGGGTGGGGGACCTTTTTACTCTTTTCAAAGTGCGGGGCCTCCTCCTGCGGGGCGTGTTCAGTGGGAGTTATCTCAATGTTTTTGGCGTCGTCCAGCCGGAGGGTCAGCTCATAGCCGTGGAGCCGCAGCTCCATAGGGTCTCCCATGGGGGCGAATTTCACAAGAGTGACCTCTGCTGCGGGAAGCACGCCCATATCAAGGAAATGCTGCCGCAGCGCACCTTCCCCTCCGACGGTTTTTATTACAGCGCTTTGTCCAACTTGAAGCTCATCGAGCGTCATATAGTCTTACCTCTGTTTCATATATTTTTATGGAAACACCGCAGAGCTCCGGCGCACCATATGAGTTAGCTAAGTCTAATACACATTATAGCACAGACTGACTGATTTGTAAAGTCCATTTGGAGTTTTTGTGCCAATTTGGACAAAATGCGGCGGGAACTGCTAAAAGCTTGTATAAAATAATAAAATCCGGGGGCACCCTCCGGCTTTTTCAGACAAAAAAATAGGCAGGACAAACGGTGCCCTGCGAAAGCAAAATGAAAAAAACTATGTGTAGAACAAAAGAAAGGAGACAACAAAACGGATGTTGATCAAACAAATAAATGTTCTCACTAACACCATTATTATTATAAACTCTATCTCAGGAATTGTCAAGAAGGCTATGGGCATTTTTTTAATGGCCGAAAATATTTCGTCGCATTGTACAAATATTATTTGACAGATATATACAATTTAACACCAAATTATCACCCAAAAATCCATGAGATTTGGCAGTCTGCGAAACAATTGACGAAAATCAGGAGCGCTGGCGCTAAGTGAATAGTGAATGGTGAATAGTGGGGCACACGCTCCCCGCTTTGTGTAGACTTGAAAGATTTGCGTACGCTCATTCGCGGGGGCTTTCCGGTCGCCCCCACACCCCGGAAGCGCTGACGCTAAAAGAATAAAGAATAAAGAATAAATAATAGTGAATAATGGGGTTTACGCTCACCGCTTTGGTTTGGATTGAGAGACTTGTGCACGCTCCCTTGTGGGGGCTTTCCGGTCGCCCCCACACCCCTTCGGATACACATTGTTTCGGGGGGAAGGCTTTCGGGGGATACAAGTAACAGAGTACAGCGACCAACGGGAGCTGGCAAAAACATCAAGTCCAAATAAAACGCAACAGCGTATAATTTTAGCAAAGCAAGCAGGGCCTTTGTCAATAAAATTATCGCAGCGACCAACGGGAGCGCAGAG
>CADBTF010000016.1 GCA_902797485.1 uncultured Ruminococcus sp.
ATGGTTATTGCTCATAGAAATAACATTGAAGCCGAAATCAACTACCTCGTCACCTACTGCTGTCGGGGTAGAGAACAGCGGGAAGGTTGAGGGAGGAAAGGCATCATTAACTAAGGTCTCCTGATTTAAGATTGCAATATCAGCGCCCTCTATCAGCTTTTTGCATGGAGCATAGCAGGGGGAGAAATCATAGCTGCCGTCAGCCTGCTGCGCTTCAACATAAATATTATCGTGTATCAGATTATCGCCGGCACAGCACAAATGTACCTTAGTGGTGCCCTCTGCGGGCTCGTCCTTGGCGGTAGATTCAGTCTCGTCAGAGCTTTCACCGTTTTCAACAGGCGCTGCCGATCCCTGACCGTCATCTGCAGCAGGAATAGTTTCTGTTTCACTTTCTGCTGTTGAGTCGATCTTGCTCAGATTCTGACTGATGCCGTTGTTATCCTCAATTGAGGTGCCGCAGGCTGACAGAAGCATTGATGCAGCCAGCAAAGCAGTAAATGTCAGAGATCTTTTCTTTCTTCTTATCATCATACATTTCCTTTCAAGAATTATTTATTACCAAAGGGCAAATAATATCACTTGCTCTTGATATATTCATCAATTGCAGAAGCAGCCTTTTTTCCTGCTCCCATAGCAAGTATAACCGTGGCAGCACCTGTAACTGCATCTCCGCCGGCAAATACACCCTCCTTGGTCGTGCAAAGCTCCTCGTCCACGATCAGTGTGCCACGCTTGTTGGCCTCCAACCCGGGGGTAGTCATTCTGAGAAGCGGGTTCGGAGAGGTGCCGATAGCCATTATTGCAGTATCTATCTCCAAAGTAAACTCAGAGCCTTCGATCTCCACAGGCGATCTTCTTCCGGAATCGTCCGGCTCTCCAAGCTGCATCTTGATGCACTCTATGCCGTTCACATGGCCGTTTTCATCACCGAGAAGCTTGGTAGGATTGCTGAGAAACAGGAACTCTATGCCCTCCTCCTGAGCGTGGTGTACCTCCTCTTTTCTTGCGGGGAGCTCCTCAGCTGAACGGCGATAGATGATATAGACCTTTTCGGCGCCAAGCCTCATAGCAGAGCGTGCAGAATCCATTGCAACATTACCTCCGCCGACTACTGCGACCCTTTTAGAGCGGATAATGGGTGTGTAATAATCCTCAAGATATGCTTTCATAAGGTTTATTCTGGTAAGATACTCATTGGCGGAGTAAACACCTACCAGATCCTCACCCTCGATATTCATAAATCTTGGCAGCCCTGCACCTGAGCCGATGAATATGGCTTCATAGCCCATTTCAAAAAGCTCGTCAACGGAAAGCACCTTACCGATGACCATATTCGTCATTATCTTAACGCCCATTGCTTCAAGACCGTCAATCTCACTCTGAACGATCGCCTTGGGAAGCCTGAATTCAGGGATACCGTACATTAAAACTCCGCCGGCTGTATGGAAGGCCTCATAAACTGTCACATCATAGCCAAGCTTTGCAAGATCTCCGGCGCAGGTCAGACCGGCAGGGCCGGCGCCTATTATAGCTACCTTGTGCCCGTTAGGAGCAGACAGCTCCGACTGTGCTGCCTTGCCTCGCATATAATCAGCGCAGAAGCGTTCAAGCCTGCCTATGCCAACCGGCTCTCCTTTGATGCCCCGGACGCACTTGCTTTCGCACTGCCTCTCCTGGGGGCAGACTCTTCCGCAGACAGCAGGGAGCGCATTGGTAGACTTGATGATCCTATAGGCTTCTTCAATATTTCCCTTAGCCACCTGCTCGATAAACTCAGGAATACGCACACTTACCGGGCAGCCGGTCATACAGGGGCGGTTTTTGCAGTTTAGGCAGCGGCCTGCCTCCTGCATTGCAAGCTCCTTGGTATAGCCAAGAGAGACCTCGAGAAAGTTTCTGGCTCTTACAGCTGGCTCCTGCTCCGGAATAGGAGTTTTCTTGGGGTTCATATCAGCCATTGCGCACACCTCCCGTCAGTCTGCAAACATGAGCCTTTTCGTGCTCCTTGTATGCGGAATTTCTTCTCATAAGCTCATCAAAATCGACCTCGTGGCCGTCAAAATCCGGACCCTCGACACAGGCGTATCTTATTTTCCCGCCTACCTTGACACGGCAGCAGCCGCACATACCAGTGCCGTCCACCATAATAGGATTGAGCGACACAAGTGTTTTTATACCGTAAGGCTTAGTCACCTGACAGACAAATTTCATCATCGGGACCGGGCCAATGGCAATAACCTCATCATAGACTGCCCCGCCCTCGATAAGCGCTTTAAGCTGGTCAGTAACAAATCCGTTAAAGCCGTAACTGCCGTCATCAGTGCAGATATGCAGCTGCTCGGAGGCTGCTTTCATTTCGTCCTCTAAAATAATTAGCCCCTTATTTCTGAAGCCGGCAATCATATCTACCCTGACGCCCATATTATGAAGCTTTTTGGCTTGTGGATAAGCAATAGCACAGCCTACACCGCCGCCAACAACTGCAACTCTTTTGGCACCCTCAGCATACTCGGTAGCAACACCGAGCGGGCCGGCAACATCAAGGATATCGTCGCCTTCATTAAGCTGGGCCAAACGCATGGTAGAGGCTCCGACGATCTGATATATAATTGTAACAGTGCCCTTTTCTCTGTCATAGTCAGAAATAGTAAATGGGATCCTCTCACCCTTTGCATCGCTCCTTACGATAACAAATTGCCCGGGCTCTGCCTTGGCAGCTATAAACGGAGCATCAATAACAATAGATACCACCTGTTCATTTAGCTGTTTCTTCTTCAATATCTTATACAATGATAATTCCTCCTCTTACAGTAGGATCAATTAGTATTTTCCAATAACATACCATTTTTTATTATACTACAATATTTTGGATATTTCAAGTGCTAAAGTGATTTTTTTGAAAAATGATCATTTTAAAGGTTAAATATAAAAACGCATTGACAAATTATTTTTTTTATAGTATAATATTTTTGTCACAAAGCAAAATTATGATATTTTGCAAATAAGGGGGAAAAAGTAAAATGGAAAATGAGAATGTATTGGAGGTAAAGGGCCTTTCCAAGCAATACAAAAAAGGTGTATATGCTTCTCAAGGCGTTACCTTCAATGTCCGTAAGGGCGAAATATTTGCTCTTATCGGGCCGAACGGCGCCGGCAAGACCACAACGATACGCATGATCTCTACCCTGCTGAAAGCCACTGAGGGAGATGCAGTTGTTGACGGGCACAGTATCCTGACTGAACCGGATAAGGTCCGCCAGAGCATAACCTATCTTCCCGATGAGGCAGGCGCTTACAAGACCATGACAGGCACCGGCTATCTTGAATTTATGGCCGGCATCTACGCCAGTGACCCTAAGCAGATCAAGGAATTTGTAACACGGGCCTCTGAGATCAGCGAGCTGGGCGACAGATTAAAGGACAAGATCGGCACCTACTCCAGAGGCATGATAAGAAAGCTTCTGCTGGCAAGAGCTATGATGCCACAGCCTGCTCTTGCTATCCTTGATGAGCCCACCTCCGGGCTTGACATCATCAATGCGCTGGATATTAGGCGAATGATAAAAAAGCTTTCTGCTGACGGTATGAGCTTTTTGCTTTCGTCCCACAATATGCTGGAGATCGAGTATGTATCTGACAGAGTTGGGATCATTGCTAAGGGGCATCTGATGGAGATCGGCACGCCTGATGAGCTCAAGGAAAAATACCAGACCAAGAACCTTGAGGAAGTCTTTGAAAAGGTGGTGCTGCAGAAATGAAATTCATGAGCTTGTTTAAAAAAGAGCTTCGGGAAATGATAACCCCGCAGACAATTGCTATTCTTGTTATGATCTATGTCGGCCTTATGCTGCTGGGAAATGTTATGGAGCAGCAGATCACAAAGATAGTTGAAGAAAGCTCCGAGATAGTTCTTTGCGACCAGGACAACACCGAGTTTACACAGGCAGTCATCAACGCCATGAAAAAACCGGCTGCTGATGTTACCAATGAAGTAAAGCTTGTCACTCTTGAATCTGACGATTACGCTGCTGAGCTGAAAAGGCTTGACGAGAAAAACATAGTTGTCATTCCAAAGGGCTTTACTGAGCAGGTCGAGCAGGGCAAAACTGCTGAATACATCTATCTCACAAAAATGACCTCTCTTTCGACCCTCGGAAATGTATCAGCCGGTTCTGAATCTGCCAAGAACCTGATACAGGCATCAGTTGTTGCTTCGCTTTACGGCAAGAAGCTCGTTCAGGGAAAACTTACTCAGGCAGAGATAACTCAGCTGAATAAACCGGTGGAGCTGAAAGAAGTAACAGTTGTTCAGGATAAATCCGCTGAGGTGGATTCAAGCTCTATCATCTCCACCAAGGCCATGGAAAATATGTTCCTGCCGATCATAGTTTTCCTGCTTATCATGTATTCCTCGCAGATGGTACTCAATGCAGTTTCTACCGAGAAGATCGACAAGACTTTGGAAACGCTGCTTTCTGCTCCTGTTTCAAGGCTTTCAGTGCTCTCCTCAAAGATGCTTGCAGCAGGTGTTGTTGCTGCCATGTATGCAGTTGTAATGATGTTCGGCATGAACGGGCTTATGTCCAAGATGCAGACGGGAGCCAACACATCTGATGTCCACGAAGCGATACAGACCCTTGGGCTGACGATCTCAGGAGTGCAGTATATTCTTGTGGGCCTGCAAATGTTTATCAGTATTCTGATAGCACTTTCGATCTCTTTGGTGCTCGGCGTTTTAGCTAAGGACGCAAAGTCCGGCCAATCGCTGCTGCTGCCTATCCAGCTGCTCTCAATGGTTCCTTATATGCTTTCAATGTTCATGGATATAAAGACACTTTCTCCGGTTATAAGATATGTGGTCTATGCTATCCCCTTCACACACACATTCATGGCAAACGAAAACCTGATGTTCGGCAACTACACATTATACTGGGGCGGCTTGATCTATCAGCTGGTACTGTTGGCGGTCTGCATGACATTTGCGATCAAGGTATTTACCAGTGACAAGATCTTCACAATGACCCTCGGCTCAAAAACTCACAAGTCCGGCGGGCTATTCGGCAAGAAGGAAGTTCCTCACGAGGACTGATCTGATAA
>CADBTF010000017.1 GCA_902797485.1 uncultured Ruminococcus sp.
CAGACAAACATCACCGTTGTAATGGGTTGAACCTCATAAGAGCATAATTTAAGACCAGTCCGGTTTTTCGGACTGGTCTTTTTTTCACAGTGAGGCAAGATATGTTTTAAACGCTCTGACCCAATTCGGGAGCGGGTCGATCAAAGGGATAAGCTTGCCGTTTTTACAGGCCAAGGAGCTGTTTTTTCTTTGCGGCGAATTCTTCTTCGGTGATAAGGCCTTCGTCGAGCATTGATTTAAGATCAGTTATTTGCTCAGAAACAGGAGCTTGTTGTTGTCGTATATGTGTATCAATCTGCCCTGCATTCATCCTACCACTATATGTTTGAAAATAATTTGGTTTACAAGCACATACTATCAGACCTATCAGATTAAGAAAAAAGCCCCATGCAAAACCGTGATTTAATTCTTCAGGATAATTCTTAGATGCAACAATGCTTCTACAAATAAGCCCCCATATAAAATCAGTAAATAAATAAATCATTATAAATATAGATACAGAGAACACCTCAGACTGACCTAACACCTGCATTATAACGTTTCGCTGGACTATCTGGCGGGGCTCAAAACCGCCAAAACACCCTTGACATAGGGCCGGGGCTGTGATATAATCTTTTCAGCATTATACAGGCAAGACCGCTCTTTTGGCGGGCGGTGCTTACCACAGCTTGAAACGGAGTGATGTATATGAAGATCGTTATTGTCGGAATAGGTCTTATAGGCGGGTCGATGGCTAAAGCTATCAGAAAAAACACAGAGCACAGTGTCTATGCTATTGATACCAACCACGAAACTATTACTGCTGCCATTTCTCAGGAGGTCATCGACGGGGAGGCTTCTCTTGACGAGCTTGACCGCTTTGACATGGTGATACTCGGGCTCTACCCGGAGACTACTATCCGCTTCTGTCTGGATAATATCCGGAGATTCAAAAAAGGCGGGATAGTCATTGACACCTGCGGTATCAAGTCTGCGATAGTGGAGCAGGTGGAAAGGCCTCTCAAAGATGCGGGCGTCCGCTTCGTGGGCTGCCACCCTATGGCGGGGCGGGAGTTCTCCGGCTTTGCCTATTCTTTAGACAATCTGTTTGAAAAGGCCAGCTTTATCATGACCCCCACTGACGATACAGTTATGTCCGCAGTCGGGGAGGTCTCACAGTTCGCTTATGACATTGGCTTTGCTAAATGCGTTATGGCTTCTCCGGAGGAGCATGACAGGGTGATAGCCTTTACATCACAGCTGGCGCATATCGTTTCCAGCGCTTATGTGAAAAGCCCAAGCCTTATGGATCAGGCGGGCTTTTCGGCGGGCAGCTTTCGTGACCTCACACGGGTAGCCAAGCTGAATGAGGATATGTGGACCTCCCTCTTTATGCTCAACCGCCGTCCGCTGATAGATGAGATCTCCCATATAATAGAGCATCTTGAGGAATACCGCACTGCACTGCAGGAACAGGATAGTGAAGCTCTGCACTCTTTGCTGCGTGACGGCAGGCTGTTAAAGGAGAAGTCTAACGAAGCAATGGCTAATTGAGCAGCTTATATAAAAGGAAGAGTACAAAATGACTGAACATATCATTGAGCTGAACAGCTCCCACCTGCCGCAGATGGCGGAGCTTTTTAAAAGTGCCTTTGCCGGAGAGCCATGGAATGACGACTGGAGCGACAGCACTCAGCTCATGGAGTACATAAAGGATATTTCCGGCGCACGCAATGCGCTGAATTTCGGCCTGCTGACAGACGGCAAGCTTACGGCGATCTCTATCGGTTCCCTCAGGCACTGGTGGGAGGGGACGAATTACAATATCGAAGAATTCTGTGTGGCACCGGAGCATCGGGGCAAGGGGGCAGGCTCACGCTTTATGGAGCTCATAGAGCAGGAGGCCCGCAAAAGAGGCGCTGCCGGCATCTTTTTGCAGACAGATAACGACAAGCCCTCCTACAGGTTTTATCTCAAGAACGGCTTTAATGTGCTGGGTGCTCATGTGAGCCTTTTCAAGCCGATCGGGTGAGAGAGTAACATTTTTATTAAAGCGCTTGAAAAATTCAAATTAATGTGTTATAATATTATACTGTATGAGTACGTTCATACGGCTCATAGATTTAAACCGCGAAGGGAGTGGCTTTTATGATAAAGGTAAATAATCATATCGGCACTATCGGTATTTCGGCAAAGTATCTGCGCTCGCTGATCTCACAGACAGTCGAGAGCTGCTTCGGCGTTGCCGGAATGAACACTTACGGTGCAATGCAGAGCATGAACAGCATTGTCAGGAGAGACGATATAGATAACAAGGGCGTTATCATAAAGCAGAAAGGCAATATGCTGACTATTGACCTGCATATAACAGTTACCTTCGGCGTTAATGTCAGTGCAGTCTCTGACAGCATAATCCATAAGGTGGAATATGTGGTCGCAGATCTGGCAGGCATTGAGGTCGAGTCTGTCAACGTGTTTGTTGACGGCCTTGTGGACTGACTGATAGATTAGGAGGAAATACCAGTGATAAACGGCAGTATGCTTCGTGACGCTGTCATCAGCGCCGCTAACAGCATTTCAAACAACAAGAAAGCAGTTGACGAGCTGAATGTATTCCCTGTGCCGGACGGCGATACAGGAACGAATATGTCCATGACTATCGGCAACTGTGTTGCAGAGCTTAAAAATATGCCCGACGACGTTGAGGCAGGAGTGGTCGCCAAGGCAGCCGCTTCCGGGCTTCTGCGGGGAGCAAGAGGAAACTCCGGAGTTATTCTTTCACTTATTTTCAGGGGCTTTTCAAAGGCGCTCAAGGGTGCCAGGACCATCAACTCGGAGAATTTGGTGGCAGCCCTTGAAAAGGGTGTTGAGGGGGCCTACAAGTCAGTAATGAAGCCCACCGAGGGCACTATCCTCACAGTGGCAAGAGAGGCCTCCGAAAAGGCAAGAGAGGTCAGCCGCACCACAAATGACCCGATCCTCATCTGGGAGGAGGTATGCAGGCAGGCGGAGCTCACACTTTCACAGACGCCAAAGCTGCTCCCGGTGCTGGCCAAGGCCGGAGTTGTGGACGCAGGCGGCAAGGGTCTGACTATAATCTTCTGCGCCATGAGAGATGTTTTCAAGGGCGGAAAGATAGTTGAAGCTCAAGGCAAGGCTGAAAAGAAGGTCACTGTAGAGAATTTCTCCTCTGTAGTCGGAGATTTCGATCAGGATATACATTTCACCTACTGTACTGAAATGATAATCACCAAGAAGAGCGGCGCTGAGGACGCTTCAAAGCTGAGAGCGTATCTGGAAACTATCGGAGACTGCGTTGTGGTGGTTGATGATGATGACATTATCAAATTCCATGTTCACACCAACGACCCTGGTCTTGCAATGCAGAAGGCTCTTGAATTCGGCTACATCAATCTGCCGAAGGTTGAGAACATGAAGCTGCAGCACAAGGCCCGCAAGAAGGAAGCTGAGACCAAGATCACTCCTGCCAAGCCGGAGAAGAAATTCGGATTCGTTGCGGTGGCTGCCGGTGCAGGTATCGAAGCCATGTTCAAGGACGTGGGAGTTGACCGGGTAGTTAAGGGCGGTCAGACCATGAACCCCTCCACGCAGGATATTCTTGCGGAGATCATGCAGACTCCTGCTGAAATAGTTTTCGTGCTGCCCAACAACAAGAACATCATAATGGCGGCGGAGCAGGCTGTAAAGCTTGCAGACAGAACAGTTTGTGTTTTGCAGACAAGAACTATCCCCCAGGGCATGAGTGCTATGCTGGCCTTTGACCCTGATGCGGATTTCAACGTGAACCGCACCGAAATGACCAAGGCTCTTGAAAGAGTTTCCACCGGTATGGTGACCTTTGCGGCCCGTGACTCAAACTTTGAAGGCCACGCTATCAAGCAGGGCGAAATTCTCTGCCTTGAAAACGGCAAGCTTAGCTTCGTGGAGAAGGACCTTGCCAAGGGCGCCTACAAGCTGACAAAGAAGCTCGTTAAGGGAGACAGCTCCTTCATCACAGTGATCTATGGCTCTGATGTTACAGACGATGCTGCTGAAGCGCTGGTAGAGCATCTGAGCGCCAAGTACCCGGGCATTGACATAAACCTCATCAGCGGCGGCCAGCCGGTATACTACTACATTATTTCAGTTGAATAAAGCAAAGCGTCCTCCTTGCCAAGCGGCAGGAGGACGTTTTTTTGCCTAATATCGGTTCGGTATCAATGTACCGTTACTGCTTCATTTTATCGGTCATATACTTTCTCTCGAATTCCTTGACGGAGATCGCCTTGTCGAACAGCCAGCCCTGAGCCATTTTGTGACCGGAGCTTGCAAGTATCTTTGCCTGATCCTCTGTCTCAACGCCTTCAAAGACTATGGCCTTCTGGGTGAGGTTTATCAGCGAGCAGATCTGGTTTACATAATCCCTCGCCTGGGGGCTGGAGGCGATATTGTCAATAAACACCTTATCCACCTTGACGATATCTACAGGTGCATTGAGCAGGACGCTCAGGGAGGAATAGCCCATGCCGAAATCGTCAATGTCTATCTTGAAGCCCCGCTCACGGAGCTTCTTCATGTCGTTATAGAGCACGTTGAAATCCTGCATGAATGAGCTTTCGGTAATCTCAATTTCTATAAGCGACGGGTCAACCTGATAGAAATCCGCAAGAGCCGTCAGCCGGTCCACGAAATTCTTGTGGCTGGCGTGGTTGCGGGAGAAATTAATAGAGATCGGGAACAGCTTATAGCCCTCACGCTTCCAGCGGGACATGGTTTTCAAAAGGACCTCATAGATATACATATCCAGATCCACTATATTTCCGACCTTTTCCAGCACAGAGATGAACTCGTATGGCAGCTTGTAGCTTCCGTCCGGGTTGCGCCAGCGGCTGAGAGCCTCGGCGCCCACTATCTCCCGCTTATCCAGCAGGAACTTTGGCTGGAGGAACAGCTCGATCTGACCTGTCTGCAAGGCGTTTTTAAGCTCGGCGGCTATCTGCTGGGCATGGCTGCGCTGCTTTCTCATTCTCTCGGAATAGATGCCGCAGGGTATTTCCTTAACGCCCTTTACGCTTCTTCTTGCAAGGTCTGCATTATCCATAGCGATAGTGACATCGACGTTCTTATCCGATAAGAAATACACGCCGGAGGAAACAGTCAGGTCAGAGGCCGGGTATTTCAGCTTCTGGTCATTGTTAAAGCCGGTGTTGGTCTTTCTGACCATTTCTATTATCTCGTCTCTTGACCTTCCCTTAACAAACACAGAGAAGAAATCAGAGTACACCCGGCAGGCATAGAGGGTATTGGCGGGCTTACTGATCTCACGGGCGAAATCGTGGAGCATCTGGTTGCCGGAATCAAAACCGAAGTTATCGTTGACATAGGAGAAATCGTTAATATCGGTAAAGATGACGGCATAGCAGGCCTCCGGGTCATATTCCTTATCCAGGTAGTCAGCCACCTTGTATTTAAAGGCCTTTCTCAGGAGCAGCCCTGTGACCTGATCTGTGGTGGAGAGCCTTTCTATCTCTGCTCTGTCGCTGACTATTTTATTTTTCAGCTGCTGGACCTTATCAATGCTGTAGAGCCTGCCGTAGATGCGGCTTATCCTGCCGAGCTCGTCAGCCACGCTGATATACACAGCCTTGTACCAGGCGTAGTCGTCATCATAGGCCTTGGTGCGGAACTGTATCTCACCCCGCTGGGGTGAGGTCAGCACCTGCCTGAAACGGGTCTCAAAGCTCTCGGCGTCTGCCGGGTGGACAAACACAGAATACCGTTTATCATTCAGGTAATTCTCTATGCGGTTATCCTCCTCGGAATAGCGGTTGATGCAGTTGGAGAGGACCATGGTATCGCTTTCCGCCTGATACTCATAATAGACCTCGTCGGTATTATCAGCAATAAAGCTCACACGCTCACGCTGGTTCTGAAGCTCCCGCTCTGCTTTTTTAGCTGCGGTGATATCAATAAATACCACACAGATAGTGTAGTTGCCGTTTATCATATGGTCCAGGAATTTGGTCCTCATTCTGAGCCACATCTGAGAGCCGTCCGGCTTGTGGAAAATAACGTCCTTATCGTGGACCTTTCCGTTATGGATAAACTCCGATGCCTCACCCACAAGATTTACCACCTCCGGGCGCCTGAATATCTTTCCGCCGTAGCCCGGGTGCTCCTCCGGTGAGGCATAACCAAAGAGATGATAATATTCCTTATTGGCTTTCAGCAGCCTGAGTTCATCACCGATGATCTCATAGACGCCGATACCGCCGGGCACATTCTCGCTGACAGCCTCCAGCTCCGCCAGATTGTTGGAATATTTTTCCTGAGCGTCCACCATATCCGAAACATTGCAGATAGTTATTTTTGAGCAGCTCACTCCGGCATCATTTGTAAATATCTCGCCGAAGCAGAGCACCTGCATAACACTGCCGTCACATCTGACAAAGCGGTGCTGCAGGAATGAGCCTCCCTGCCCGGAGAATATCAGCTCAAGCTGCTTTATATATTCCTCTCTGTCCTCCTCCGGAAGAAAGTCAGAGAGCTTTATATCTTTTTTCTTGATGTCCTCCATGGTGTAGCCGGTGAGCTGGGTAAAGCCCTCCAGCAGTTCGATAACTCTGCCGTCATCGTCATTGCTGATAATATATCTGCCGTATTCGACTTCCAAAACAGCTTTTTTCTTATCCACAGGGCACACCTCCTTTAGTATACTATCAGATATATTATACACCAAAACGAAACATTTTTCAATAAATTTAAATTATTTCGGCATTATGCACATTATTTTAGTGATTTTGCACAAACCTGAAAATAGCAGCAATAATTTGTAACAAAGAATTGTTGATTTTTATATTTATATATGCTACAATAAAGTGTACTGTTATTTCAATATTACGGAGGGTCAGCTATGAAAAATCAGAATTACGGTTCAGAGCAGAAAAAACCTTTGATAATGCGCATTATCGTGCTGGCAGTTGCGGCAGCAATGGTAGTCGGAATAATCGTCGGCGCAGTAGTCGGTGTGGGCTAAATGGTACATATAGGCAACAGCTGGGACAGTATCCTGGCTGATGAGTTCAAAAGCAGCTGGTATATGCAGCTGAGGGAATTCCTGAAATATGAATATTCCCACTACAGGATATACCCGGGTATGTACGATATTTTCAACGCCCTGAAATACACTGATTACTACGATGTCAAGGCGGTCATTCTCGGGCAGGACCCATATCACGGCCCGGGGCAGGCTCACGGGCTTTGCTTCTCTGTGAAGCAGGGTGTCGAGTGCCCGCCTTCGCTTGTGAATATTTTCACAGAATTGCAGCATGATGTGGGTGTGCCTGTACCCCAAAGCGGTGAGCTCACCAAATGGGCCAGACGAGGAGTGCTGCTGCTGAATACTGCGCTGACGGTCCGTGAGGGGCAGGCCAATTCTCACAGAGGCAAGGGCTGGGAACTGCTCACCGATGCGGTCATCTCAAAGCTCAGTATGCGGCCGACGCCTATGGTATTCATTCTGTGGGGCTCCAATGCCAGAGCAAAAAAGCAGCTGATAGACGGCAGCCGTCATCTGATACTGGAATCAGCACACCCCTCTCCCCTGTCGGCATACAGAGGCTTCTTCGGGAGCAGGCCCTTTTCAAAGACCAACAGCTTCCTTATCCACAACGGCCTTGAGCCTATAGACTGGGACCTGTGCGACTGAACAGCAGATAAGCATATTATAATATGAAAGGAAAGATATAAATGGATTACGCAAAGGAATCATTAAAGCTGCATGAGCAGTGGAACGGCAAGATCGAGGTAGTGAGCAGGGTCAAGCTGGAAACAAGAGACGATCTCTCTCTGGCTTACACCCCCGGAGTTGCTCAGCCCTGCCTGGAAATACAAAATGATATCAACAAGAGCTATGAGCTCACAAGGCGCTCTAATCTTGTGGCTGTCATCACTGACGGAACTGCGGTGCTGGGTCTCGGAGATATTGGCCCGGAGGCCGGTATGCCCGTCATGGAGGGCAAATGCGTGCTGTTCAAGTCCTTCGGAGATGTGGACGCTGTTCCTCTCTGCGTTAAGAGCAAGGACGTGGACGAGATAGTTAAGACTGTGCAGCTTATCTCCGGTTCCTTCGGCGGCATCAATCTTGAGGACATTTCCGCTCCCCGCTGCTTTGAGATCGAGAGGCGGCTCAAGGAGGTCTGCGATATACCTATCTTCCATGACGACCAGCACGGAACTGCTGTAGTCTGCCTGGCAGCCATGATGAACGCTCTGAAGCTCACCGGCAAGAAGCTGGATAACATTCGTGTTGTTACAAGCGGTGCGGGCGCTGCGGGTATCGCTATCATCAAGCTGCTCATTGCACTGGGGCTGAACGATGTTGTTCTCTGCGACAGAAAGGGCGCTATCTACAAGGGCAGAGAGGGCCTTAACTCCGAAAAGGCAGAAATGGCAGAGATCACCAATCAGCAGATGCGCAAGGGCTCTCTTGCCGATGTTATCAAGGGGGCTGATGTGTTCATCGGAGTATCTGCTCCGGGGTGCGTAACTCCCGAAATGGTCAAATCTATGGCTGAAAAGCCTATCATCTTTGCAATGGCTAACCCCACACCGGAGATCATGCCCGATCTGGCTAAGGAGGCAGGAGCCGCAGTAGTCGGCACCGGCAGGAGCGATTTCCCGAATCAGATCAACAACGTGCTGGCCTTCCCCGGAATTTTCAGAGGCGCTCTTGATGTGCGTGCCAGCGAGATAAACGACGCTATGAAGATCGCAGCAGCAAAGGCTATCGCTTCCTTTGTGACTGACGACAAGCTCACCCCCGAATACATTATCCCATCGGCACTTGACAGAAACGTAGCCGCAGCAGTTGCGGCAGCAGTTGCACAGGCGGCAAGAGACACAGGCGTTGCCCGTATCTGATAAGCATAAGAAAAACACTCCCCCGGCATTTAAAAAGATACCCATACAGAAGTTTTGCCCCATAGCGTTTTTCATAGCGCTATGGGGCATTGTGTTTTTTCGGAGGCTAATACAGATCGGGATTTACGGTAATATCACCATATCCTTCCACAAGGCGGTTTCTGATACGGAAAGCATTTTAGCAAGCACACGGAAAGTTGTTCCTGTATGCTCGGAAATGGTTTCGTTTTCTTTCCATAAAGCGGACGATCTGACTGCCGGAGCATCACCCCACTGTCTTTGTGGCAATGACCGGCACCCCGGTTCCGGCGGCATTTTCAAGTATCACTGTGCCGAGCTTAACGGGCAGAGTGATCTTAGTCCGCTTGATGTGGTCTACGACCTCAAAGATCTTATCCTTGGGAACATTTCCGGCGGTTTTCACAGGCACAGGCACACCCTCCGCAGTAAGGGCGGTGGTGGTAACAGCTCTGACAGGAGCGCTTATCTCACTTTTAGCATAGTTCTCGCCTATCTTGCAGGTGTTTCCGGTGACTGATACTGCCGCTCCGTTTTCCACCTCGACTGTCAGCTCGCAGCCCATAGGGCAGCCGATACAGGTCAGCTCTCGTGTCATTTTACCGCCTCCTCTACTTTTACTTCCAGATCGCCGTCGATCTCAGGCAGCTTATCCTTTTTGATGATGATATCCTGCATCTCGCTCGGAACGAAAATACGCCCTCGCTTGCGCATGATCTCTTTGTCTCCGCAGGTGATAACGATAGCTGCACCCTTGTAGACACCGGTAACTCTGAAACGTATATGGATACTGTCTGCAGCGCTTTGGGTATACAGCCTGCTGGGAACAGTATAGCGCACGCCGTTTCCGGGCTTCACTGCAACAGGTGTTCCCGGGGAGGAGGGCTTGCCCTTGATATACTCAGCGGCATTCTCTCCGGCACGGACTGCTTCCTCGGAAACGAAATCCACAAGGTCATGAACGTGCAGCACGTTGCCGCAGGCGAACACACCGTCTATATTAGTTTCAAGACTTTCGTCAACAGAGGGGCCGCCGGTGAGGGGCGACAGCTCCACGCCCATGCTCTTTGAGAGCTCGTTTTCGGGGATAAGCCCGCAGGAAAGCAGCAGCGTATCGCAGGGGAAATATTCCTCGGTGCCCTCTATGGGGTTATTGCGCTCATCAACAGCTGCCACCCATACTCCTTCCAGCTTTTCCTTGCCCTTGATGTCAACGACTGTATGGCTGAGCATGAGGGGTATGCCGTAATCGTCAAGGCACTGGACTATGTTTCGCTTGAGGCCGCTGGAATAGGGCATAAGCTCTACCACCGCCCGCACCTTTGCGCCCTCTAAGGTCATGCGCCTTGCCATTATCAGGCCAATATCTCCGGAGCCTAAGATGACCACCTCTTTGCCGGGAACGACCCCCTCGCAGTTGACAAGCTTCTGGGCTGTGCCGGCGGTATAGATGCCCTGAGGCCTGAAGCCGGCGATGCCAAGCGCACCTCTCGGCCTCTCACGGCAGCCCATAGCAAGAACGACTGCTTTGGCCTTTACGGTCTCGGCACCGCGCCTGCGGCTTATCAGAGAGATCTCCTTATCCCCGGTCATATCCAGCACCATGGTCCCCAGCTCATAGGGGATACCAAGCTCCTTCACCTGATCGGAATAGCGCTCGGCATACTCGGGGCCTGTCAGCTCCTCCTTGAAGGTGTGCAGACCAAAGCCATTGTGAATGCACTGGTTGAGTATCCCTCCGAGGCGGTCATCTCTTTCAAGGATAATAAGGTCATCTATCCCCTGCTTTTTGGCAGCAACAGCGGCAGCCATACCTGCGGGGCCTCCGCCGATTATCACAAGGTCAAATTCACGCATTGCCGTCCGCCTCCTTTTCATATGAGCCGTTTTTCTTTACATCAAGCAAGCCGATACCCAGCTTTTCAGCCAGCAGCTTAATGGTTGTGGGTGAGCAGAACCCCGCCTGACACCTGCCCATTCCTGCACGGGTGCGGCGCTTTACTCCGTCTAAGGTAGTGGCTCCGAGAGGGCGGTCAATGGCGTCAAGTATCTCCCCCTCGGTGACAGTCTCGCAGCGGCATACCACCTGACCGTAGGCAGGCTCACGGCTGATAAGCTCCATCTGCTCCTGACGGGTGAGCTGTGCAAAGTGGACTATTCCCTTGCGCTCTGCCTTATAGTCCGGCTTTGGTTCGAGAGGGATAATGCCGGCTATGATCTCCCTGACATACTCCCCTATCGCCGGAGCGCTGGAAAGCCCGGGAGATTCGATACCGGCGCAGTCGATAAAGCCCTTGGCGTCCTCACATTCTTTGATGATGAAATCGTGAGTGTCGCCCACTGCACGCAGGCCGGCAAAGCCGGTTATTACTTTATTAAAGGGGATATTCTTTACAGACAGCCCTGCCTTTGCTCTGACCTCTGCAAGGCCGTGGCGGGTGGTGGCGGTGTTTTCCTTGTCGTCGATATTCTCGGCGGTGGGGCCAAGGAGCAGGTTGCCGTGGACAGTCGGGGTCACAAGAATGCCCTTGCCCATTTTAGTCGGCTGCTGGAATACAGTATGAGATACCAGCCCGCCGGCTTCCTTATCCAGAAGCATATACTCACCACGGCGGGGAATGACAGTCATAGGCTCTCTGCTCACCATAGCGTGGAGCTTATCAGCATAGACACCGGCGGCGTTCACCACAAGCCTGGTGTCTATATCACCCTTATCCGTGTGGACGGTATAGCCGAAGGAGGTCTTTTCAATGCCGGTGACGCAGGTGGAGAGCTTGAACTGCACTCCGTTTTCAAAGGCGTTCTCAGCAAAGGCCAGAGTCATCTCAAAGGGGCAGACGATACCGGAGGTGGGGGCATAAAGCGCAGACTCAACTTCATCAGTAAGGGCGGGCTCCATAGCTCTTGCTTCATCACCGGAAATGATCTTTACACCCTCTACGCCGTTGGCCTCACCGCGCTTTGCCAGCTCCTCAAGGTCCGGGAGCTGAGCTTTATCAAAGCAGAGCACAAAAGCACCGTTGTTCTTATAGGCGAAATCAAGCCTGCGTGAAAGCTCCGGCATAAGCTTGCTGCCTCTAACATTGAGCCTGGCCTTCAAGGTGCCGGGCACAGCGTCAAAGCCGGCATGGACGATAGCGGAGTTAGCCTTGGTGGTGCCCTCACAGACGTCGCTATCACGATCCACCACAGCGACGGAGAGCTTATACTGAGAGAGCTCTCTTGCCGCAGCACAGCCGGAGGACCCGGCACCGACGATCAAAACATCATACATAAATATCACCCTGTTTCTTTTTGATAAACTGCACAATTCGCAGCGGATAATTTTTAAAAATTATATCATACATTTCCGAAAAAGTCAACTGCCAGCTGACCGCTTTCAGCTGCCGGTCATAAGCTGTTAAAACAGCTGTTAAATCAGTCATTATTTGCTTGACATAGACAGCGCCTTATGTTATAATTAATAATGTATGCAAACACGCATTTAAAGGAGGTGGGCGGCGTGAGTGAAAGTGAATACTGTGTGCTTATGTCCGTCTACAAAAAGGAAAAGGCTGACTATTTCAGAGCTGCTGTTGAAAGTATGCTCAGGCAGACTGTGCCGCCTGCTCAGATCGTAATTGTCTGCGACGGGCCGCTGACCGCCCAGCTGGAACAGGAGATATACCGCTTTGAAGCCTCTCACCCCGGGCTCTTTGACATTGTCCGGCTGAAGGAGAATGTCGGGCTGGGGTATGCTCTCAACGAGGGGCTCAAGGAGTGCAGGTACGAATATATCGCCAGAATGGATACCGACGATATTTCCCTGCCGGAAAGATGCGGGATGCAGCTGAAAAGTATGCGTAAGCATAACGCCGATATATGCTCCGGCACTGTGGCAGAATTTTCCTCCGACCCAAAAGACATCGAAGCCTACAAGACCCTGCCTGTCTCCCATAGGGAGATAATGCAGTACGCCAGGACAAGGAATCCCTTCAACCACCCCTGCGTTATGTACAGGCGTTCTGCGGTGGCCAAGGCCGGCGGCTACCGGGATTACAAATTCTTTGAGGATTATCAGCTGTGGGTCAGACTGCTGCAAAGCGGTGCCAAGGGCCACAATCTGGCAAAGCCCCTGCTGCTGATGAGGACCGGCGGCGGAATGTACTCCCGCAGGGGCGGGTGGGAATACCTGAAATGCGCAAGGCAAATGGAAAAGTTCAAGCTTGAAAGCAGCTTCTGTTCAAGGCGGGAATACCTGAAACGAATGGGCGCCTTCTGCCTGTTCTGCATGGTCCCGGTGGGGCTGCGGGAAAAGCTTTACAAAACATTTTTAAGAAAGAGAAAGTGAATCATGGGAAAGAAAGGCATACTCAGGCTGCTGCTTGCTCCGCTTGTTCCCTGGAATAAGCTCTTGCCAAAAAACAAGCGGCTGATACTCATATACTCTAATCTTGGATTCCGGGACAACGCCAGAGCATTTTATGACTACCTGACAGAAAACGGCTACAACAGCAAATACAAGATCGTTTGCAGCAGCAATGACTACAAGCACTGGAAAAAGACCGCTCCTGAAAATGTTAAGTTCGTCAGCGGCAAGCGGGCGCTGTTTACGTTCCTGAGATGCAGCTGTATGCTCTATTCCTTCGGCAAGTTCCCCATAAAGCCTGCCAAGGGGCAGACGGTCATAAACCTGTGGCACGGTATGCCGCTGAAAGCCATAGCCTCTCTTGAAAAGGGTGTCCGCTTTGACGGCAGGTGCTATTTCAGCTACACCATTGCCACCTCGCCCTTTTTCTCAGAGGTCATGCAGAGGTGCTTTGAGGTAGGGGAGGATAAGGTCCTGCTGACAGGACAGCCCCGGTGCGACAAGCTCTTTCTCCGGGACGTTCACTGCAAGAAGCTCATTTTATGGCTGCCCACCTACCGTTCCTCTCACAGCCTTGGAAGCTATAACGCAGAGGTGGAGAACTCCACCGGCTTCCCGCTTATAGACACCGAGGAGCAGCTGTATGAGCTGGACGATCTGCTGGGAGAGCTGGGCTACAAGCTGCTGATAAAGCCCCACCCCATGCAGGACATCACCAAGGGGGCCAAGAGCCTGACGAACATAATGCTCACCACAGAGCGGGCGCTGGAGCGTCAGAATATGGATATATACGACCTGATGAAAAGAAGCCAGGCGCTTATAACGGACTACTCCTCCGCCTGCTTTGACTATCTGCTGCTCAACAGGCAGATAGGCTTCACCGTCAGCGATATTGACAGGTACAGTGACGAGAGGGGCTTTGCGGTAGATGAGCCGGAAGAGCTTATGCCGGGGGAGAAGCTCAGGAGCTTCAATGAACTGAAAAGCTTCATCATAAATGTGATAAGGAAAAACGACAGCTGGAAGGGCGAGCGCAGGCGGGTAAACGCACTTGTGAACTCTCACCAGAAGGGCGATGCCTGCAAGCAAATTATAGACATAATCGGCCTTTCATTGTAGGTTATATTTGTAGGAACGAACATTGACAAGCAAGGAATAATTTTTTATAATATACAGAGTGTTACTGTTTTTCCGCATGAATGCGGGGGCAGGCTGATACAAAGCAAACAGCGCAGAGAACTGCGCTCGGAAGTATGGAAAGAAAACTGAGGTGTAGAAATGAAAAAGATCATTACCTACGGCACCTATGACCTTCTGCATTACGGTCATATCAATCTGCTGAGAAGAGCCAAGGCTCTTGGAGATTACCTGATAGTAGCCCTTTCGACAGACGAGTTCAACTGGAACGAGAAGCAAAAGAAATGCTACTTCTCCTACGAAAAAAGAAAGAGCCTGCTGGAGGCTATCAGATATGTGGATCTGGTTATCCCGGAGGAAAGCTGGGAGCAGAAAAGGTCTGACATCAAGGAATTCAAGGTGGACACCTTTGTTATCGGAGATGACTGGAAGGGCAAGTTCGATGACCTTAAAGACCTCTGCGAGGTAGTTTACCTGCCAAGGACACCTGAGATTTCCACCACCCAGATAAAGACAGATCTGAAAATGACTGACAAGACCGGAGGGAACGACGATTAAAAAATCAAAGTATTTCAAGCAGTGTTTCAAGGAAGCGCTTGCGAACAGCTATTATGTGAGAAAATACTATCACTCAAAGCTTGACCCGAAGATCATTCTGCTGGAATCGAAGCACGGGCAGGACTTAGCAGGAAATATCTTTACGCTTTTAAAGCTGCTGGACAAGAATTACAGTGACCGCTTCAAGATCTATCTGGTATTCGCTGTCAAGGACAAGGAAAGAATTTTTGGTATGCTGGAGCAGCACGGTGTTGCTCATGTGATACCGGTGCAGGTGCTGACGCCTAAATATTTCAAACTGCTTGCCAAGGCAAAATACTTGATAACAGATACTTCATTTACCACAAGATACATCAAAAAGGAGGGCCAGATTATTCTTAACACCTGGCACGGCACTCCCTTAAAGGTAATGGGGCGTGAGGTCGCCGGTGATGTTTACGCAATGGGCAACATTCAGAGAAATATGCTCTTCTCTGATTTTCTGCTTTACCCCAATGAGTACATGAAGGAGAAAATGGTTGACTCCTATATGCTGCGGGGGGTCTACAAGGGAACTATCCTGAACGAGGGCTACCCCCGCAACTGCATTTTCTTTGATAAGCAGAAAGCCGCAGAGGTGCGCAAGGCGCTTGGGCTTACTGACAAGAAGGTCTATGTGTATATGCCCACATGGAGGGGCAACATGGCAAGGGTCAAGACCAGGCAGCAGATGGAGATACTGAAAAACTACATGAAGGAGCTGGATGAGAGCCTGAGCTTCGATGAAGTCGTTATCGCCAAGCTGCACCCCTTTATGACTGCGGATTTTGACTATAACGAATACAAGCATATTATCCCCATGAAGGCGGGCTTTGACCCTTACGAGGTGCTCAACAGCGCCGACGGGCTCATCACTGACTATTCCAGCGTGTTCTATGATTTTGCCAACACCGGGAAGAAAATAATCCTCTTTGCCTACGATGAGGAGGCTTACATTGCCGAGAGAGGAATGTATGTGAGCCTTGACGAGCTGCCCTTCCCGAAGGTCACCACTGTTGAGGACCTGGTGGAGGAGATACGCACTCCCAAGAATTATGACGACACAGAGTTCATCAGGCGCTACTGCACCTATGAGCGGCCGGAGGCTGCCGAGTGCATTTTGAAGCGTGTCATAGACGGAGAAAAGGTCTGCAATGAGGAAAGCATCTACGATCACTCAAAGCAGAATATACTGATCTTCACCGGCGACCTTTCAAAGAACGGCATAACCACTGCCGCTCTGAACCTGATCGAAAACCTTGACCCTGACAAGCGCAGGTATTTCGTCACCTTCCAGCAGCCCACTCTTCGCAAGGACCCGCTGAGGTGCAATCTTATTCCGAGAGAGATCAATGTTTTCCCCATGAGCTCAAAGCCGCAGTACACTGTCAGCGAGGCGCTGGCTCAGGGGCTGTTCTATCTGTTCAACTGGGGCATTGCCTACAGAAAGATAGAGAAGATGTGCAGGCGTGAGGCCAGAAAGTTTTTCTACGGCATAGACTTTGACCATATCGTGCAGTATCAGGGCTACGGCAAGAACATGATACACCTGTTCAATGCCTTTGATGTGCCCTCGACCATATTCGTTCACAGCGACATGGTGCAGGAGCTGGCCACCAAGACCAACCAGCACAGGCTCTCTCTGAAAAAGGCTTATAACAGCTACACGAACGTGGCTGTTGTTACAGAGGGTATGATAAAGCCCACTGCCGAGATCAGCGGCAGGACGGATAACATAAAGGTAGTCTACAACTGCCACGCCTACAAGCACGTTCTCTCTAAGGCTGAAAAGGAGCTGCAATTCGATAAGGTGACCCGCTCCAACATCAAGCTGGACGACCTTAAAGAGATACTGGAAGACAAGAGCATAACCAAGATCATAAATATCGGGCGCTTCTCCGCTGAGAAGGGGCACGATATGCTCATAAAGGCCTATGAGAGATTTGCCGAAAAGCACCCGGAGAGCCGGCTCATAATAATAGGCGGCTACGGCAGGCTCTACCCGCAGACCAAGGCCATTGCAGACGCATCTCCGGCGGCTGACAAGATAATCCTCATAAAGACTATGTACAACCCTATGCCGATATTGAAGCAGTGCGACCTGTTCGTGCTGTCCTCACACTATGAGGCACTGGGGCTCACCATGCTGGAGGCTGACACACTTGGTATACCCGTCATATCTACGGACATTGCCGGGCCCAGAAGCTTCCTGGAGAAGCGTGGAGGCTATATGGTCTCCTGTGATGCCGAGGGCATATATGAGGGCATGGAGGCATTCATGCGGGGCGAGGTCAAGGCGCTGAATGTGGACTATGAGCAATACAACAAAGATGCCGTTGGGCAGTTTGAAGCACTCTTGGAGGGCTGACCGAAAGGAAGAAGCACTATGAAAGCAGTATTGCTGGCGGCAGGCAGAGGAACAAGGATCTCAAAGAGAATAAAGGAGATACCCAAATGCACACTGCCTGTAGGCGACAGGCCGCTGATAAGAAGAACAGTCGAAATGATGCTCTCGGAGGGCATCGAGCCTATCGTGTGCGTGGGCTACAAGCACGAAATGGTATACGAGGCGCTGGAGGGGCTGCTGGTCAAGTTCTTCTACAACCCATTTTACGACGTTACCAACAGCATCGCCTCGCTTTGGTTCGCAAGAGATGAGCTTGACGATGATATGGTGGTCATGAACGCTGATGTGTTCTTTTCGACGGATATCCTGCACAAGCTGCTGGAGGACAGCCGCCCGGTGATCCTTGCCAGCGACAAATCCCGCACCGCCACCGGCGACTACTTTTTTGCCCTGGGCAAAAACAACTGCGTAAAGAAATACGGCAAGGACCTTCCCCTTGAGGAGCGGGACTGCGAATATGTGGGGCTGGCTAAGATCAGGAAAAGCTTTGTGCCGGTGTTCAAAAAGCAGCTGGACAAGCTTATCGGCGAGCAGAAGCATAACTGCTGGTGGGAGGAGGTCCTCTACACTCTGGCAGACAACCGCCGTATCCACACGCTGGACGTGGACGGAATGTTCTGGTCGGAGATAGATTATTTTGACGATTATCAAAGAATACTCAATTATATAGATCAGACCGAAAAACCGGAGGAGCAGTAACATGAAGCTATTTACCCTTGGCCCTGTGGAGATGTATGACAGGACCTTTGAGATCGCTAAGCAGCAGGTGCCCTATTTCAGGACGCCGGAGTTTTCGGCAGTGGTGCTGGAATGCGAAAGGCTGCTGAAAAAATTTGCCGGCGCTGCCGACGAGGACAAGGCAGTATTCCTTACCTGCTCCGGCACCGGAGCTATGGAGGCTGCTGTGCTGGGCTGCTTCAATGAGCAGGACAAGCTGCTGGTGATCGACGGCGGCTCCTTCGGGCACAGGTTTGCCGAGCTCTGCGAGATACACAGCGTTCCCTATGAGGCTGTGAAGGTGCCCTACGGCAAGGCCCTCACAAGGGAGCAGGTCTGGGAGCATGACGGCAAGGGCTTTACCGGCCTGCTGGTGAACATAGACGAGACCTCCACCGGGCAGCTTTACGACATTGAGATGCTTGCGGAATTTTGCAGGAAGAACGGTATGTTCTTTGTGGTGGACGCTATCAGCTCATTCCTTGCTGACCCCATTGATATGACAGCTCAGGGGATAGATGCCCTTATATTCAGCTCACAGAAATCTCTGGCGCTGGCACCCGGTCTCTCTGTTGTTCTGCTCAGCAGGAGGATATATGAGCAGAGGGTCAAGGGAAGCAAGCCGAAGACTATGTATCTTGATCTCAACAGCCACATTGAAAACGGCAGGCGGGGGCAGACACCCTTTACGCCTGCGGTAAGGCTGATCTATGAGCTTCAGGATATGCTGAGATATATCGACGAGACCGGCCTTGAGAACAAGCTTGCTCACATGAAGCAGGTGGCAGAGGATTTCAGGAGCAGGCTCGAAGGAACGGGCCTCACCCTGCCGGAATACCCGCTCTCTAATGCGGTGACTCCCCTTTACTTCCCCGACGGGAATGCCTATGAGGTCTATGAGACACTGAAAAGAGACTACGATGTGTTTGTCACCCCTAACGGCGGCGAGCTTTCAAAGACCGTCATCAGGGTGGGGCATCTGGGCAACCACACTGTAGAGGACAACAAGATGCTCATTGAGCTGTTCAAGAAGGTACTGAACAAATAAGAAAGGCGGTCAAGGCTGATGAAAGTGATCACGTTTAACGACATCAAGAAGCTCAATATTTCTCCGGTGAAATGCTATGAATGGGTGGAGGAGATGCTTATGCACAAGAGCGAGGCTATCCTTCCGCCGAAGATCAGTCTGCATCTGGAAAACGATTCGTTCTTCAATGTTATGCCCTGCCTGTTCCCGGAGTTTGATGCCGGCGGTGTGAAGGTCATAACCCGTCACCTTGACAGAGTGCCTGCGCTGGACAGTCAGATCGTGCTCTACGATTACAAGACCGGCACCCCAAAGGCTATCATGGACGGCAACTGGATAACCACCATGCGCACCGGCGCTGTGGCTGCTCATACCGTAAAAACGCTGGCGGTGAAGGATTTCTATGAGATCGGCGTTATGGGGCTTGGCAACACCGGGCGTGCTGCAATGAAGGTGCTGCTGGCTATGTACCCGGAGAGGCCGCTGAAAATAAAGGTGCTGAAATACAAGGATCAGCATGAGCTGTACACAAGGTATTTCAAGGGTGAGGACGGAAAGAATTACCCTAACGCTGAGTTCGTTTACGTTGACAGCTATGAGGACGTGGTGCGGGGCAGTGATGTTATCATTTCTGCTGTTACATATACCGACACTGATTTCTGCTCTGAGGACTGCTTCAAGCCGGGCGTGCTGGTAGATGCTGTCCACCTGAGAGGCTTCTTAGGCTGCGACCTTGCCTTTGACAAGGTGTTCTGCGACGACGACGCCCATGTTCGTGGCTTTAAGTATTATGACAAATGGAAATACCATGCAGAGGTGGCAGAGGTCATCGCCGGAAAGGCTGCCGGACGTGAAAGCGACGATGAAAGGATAATCGCCTACAACGTGGGGCTTTCGATGCACGATATGAATTTTGCAAACAAGATATATGAAATGTGCGGCGGCACAGGTCAGGAGATAAGCCTTGACCCCCCGACGGATAAATTCTGGATCTGATAATATGGTTGACAGCCGGCAGCGGTGAGGAGTATGCTCTGCCGGCTGTCAACTGTACGTTTTTTTGTACACAGCAAAGGAGAGTGAGGATTTGACTCCTGTTCAGCAAAACCTTTTAAAGCTTCTGAAAGAAATAGACGCTATCTGCAAAAAACACGATATAACCTACTACCTTGCGGGCGGCACGGCTCTCGGAGCAGTCCGCAGCAACGGCTTTCTGCCCTGGGACGATGATATGGACCTTTACATCACCAGAGAAAACTGGGAGAAGCTTGAAGCCGTGCTGGACAGTGAGATACGTCCGGACAGAGGCTTTGCGTCAATAATGCGAAACAAGCTGTATCAGAACCCTATCCCCCGCTATGTGGACAAGGCCACCACCACCATTTACCGCTCCCAGGCTCTGGCAGGTGCAGCCTGCGGGCAGCACGTTGAATTCATGGTCATGGACCCGGTGCCTAAGGACCCGGAGAAATACAAGGAGTTCCGCAAGCTGCTGCTGGTATACACCGAGCTTCTGACCTCATATATCGTGGTGAACCGTCAGGTGGTGAACCCGGATTCGGAATTTGACTATGAGTGCTACAACTACTATTACAAGATGATGGAGGAAAAGGGCCGGGACTATGTGCTGGGACTGCTTTCCGACAAGATATTCTCCTACAGCGACACCGACGAGGAATGTGATTATTACTGCCTGCGGTGGGGGCTCAGGATATTGATGTACGAGCGCAAAAATTACGGCAAGCCAAGGCTGGAACAGTTTGAGGATATGATGGTGCCGGTGGGCAGCTGCGCTGAGGGCATTTTCAGAGAGGCCTACGGCGACACCTGGATGTATATTCCGGAGGTGACTGAGCAGGAGACTCACGATTCCCTCCACAGTCTGACTGTCAGCTATGTAAACTACATAGACGACTACCTCAGCTTTCTGGACAGGGAGCAGGCATTGGAGGACTACCGCATCTACAAAAAGCAAAGGGTGGATTCCCTTTACAGCTGGGAGAAGGTAATACAGAACCGCTTCAAGCTCATGGCTGTGAAGCACAGAATAAAAACAGAGCGTGATCTGGCAGGCTTAAACCTGAAAGCTATGCTCAATGCCGGGCGCTATGCAGAGCTGCGGACTGCCCTTTCCGAATACCTGAACGCCCAGCTTTCAGCGGATCTCAGAAAGTGGGAGGTCTTTATCGACGTTAAGGACGAGATCATCTATGCAGCGCTTATGCTGCTCATCACTGAGGGGAAATACTATCAGGCCAGAAAAATACTTAACATCTATCATCTCTACCGCCGGCCCGATGAGGACATTGCAAGGGCTGAAAGGCTTATGAATGCAGTGAGGGATATTTCAATTGCGGTATACGATCACAAGTCCCTGGAGGAGGCCGGGCGCATCTGCCTTGAGTGGCTGCCTAAGTACCCTGATGTTATCGACTTTATCCGCTGCGGGCTCATGGTCAGGATAGCTGCTGCAAACAACACCGAAAAGCTTCTTGGTCTGGCGGAGGAAGCAAGTGAGCTTATAAAGACATACCCGCATGACGGAGAGCTTATCAAGTTAAAGGGCGATGCCTATTACAAGCTTGGAAAGCATGAGGAAGCTGTCAGCGCTTATCTCAGCGCCAGAGAGAATACCCGCAACGGCATACTGCTGAACGAGATGCGCAAGAGACTGATAAAAATGGGCGTTGACCGACAGGTGATCGACAGCGCACCGCTGCTGTAAACGGAGGGCGGAAAAATGACTGACATACAAAAAACGCTCTTCACGCTTCTGACAGAGATAGACGGCATCTGCCGCCGGCACGGGATAAGCTATTTTCTCAGTGAGAACACTGCCCTTGCAGCGGTACAGATCAAGGCCTTCGGCTTGGAGCGGCTCAATGCAGAGATACTTATGCGGGTGCCCGATCTTGAGCGGTTTATAGAGGTCTGCGAAGAGGAGCTCCCGGAGGGGCGCTCGCTGGAAAGCTGGCTCAACTCCCCCTCCTACGGAGAATTCGGCTGCCGGTATGTTGATGATGATTCGCTGTTCCTTGATCTGGCAAACTACTACAGATATTCCCATTACGGCTTAGGTGTGCGGATAAGTGTGCTGCGGGACCAGCCCGCCGGCAAGCTTGGGAAAAAGCTTGCCCGCATCATGGAGGAGGGCTTTGAGAGCACCTTCTTTGAGGACAAGCTTGAAGCGCCTGAATACAACGAGCGGTATGAGCACTTTGCCCGCTCACGAATGAAGACCGACGAGAAGCGCCTGAGCTTCACCCGGAAGATGTTCAAAGAGCTTTGCAAGGCCTACACCAACCCGGGATCGGAGCGCTGCTTTGTAAAGAGCTTCCGGACGGAGCCGCAGTTCTTCAAGAATGAGTGGTTCAGCAAGGCGGAGACTGTGGAGCTGGAGGGGAGAAAATTCCCTGCGCCGGCGAAGCAGTATTTCACGGCGCTTTACGGGGCGGATTACAAGCACATCTGGCTGCCCGGACGCCCGGAGACCCAATATGTTATTGCGGACGTAGCTATCCCCTACAGGGAGTATTTAAAGGCGGCGGCGGACTACGGGCTTTCCATCGAGCAATATGCCCATGACAGGCAGGTATACAACGAGAAGATGCTGGCCGGCAAGCCTATGGTGGACAAGATCAGGCACTACTGGGACCTGCTTTTCCGCACCGGAGACAGGATAGAGCTCTATGAGCACTATGCGCCTGTCAAGGACAAGCTTTTAAGGCTTGAAAGAGAGGGCCGCTTCGACGAGCTTAACGGAGAGCTGATGCCCTACAGGGAGCGGCTGATGAAGAACTATGAGCTGGGGCTGGGGCTGTGCTTTGACCCGGAGATATTCGGCCTGATGTGCAGGCAGCTGGAGCGTGAGGGCGAGGGCAGCCTTGTGAATGAGCTGAGAGAGCTTATCCCTCCGGAGCATACAAAGCCGCTGGTTATAAAGGAATATGACGATGAATAACATTTTTTCAGTTAAGGGGCGGCAGGACGTCCGATACATAATAACAAAATCCGGCTTTTGCGGGAGAGTGTTTTCCGCAGAGGAAGGTGTCGCAGTATTCAAGGGGAGCCTGCAGCTGCTGGTGCTGCTGGAGGCCAAGAGCGACATCTGCTTTGAAAATGCCGTCCATGCCTGCCAAAGGCTTGTCCGTCAGGGGTACAGACTGCATCTTAATGTATATGTTTCACGGCTTTTCAGAGAGCAGGCAGTCAGGCGCCTGGGAGCGGCGGAGCTTCATGACAGCGGGATAGTCACCGACGAGGCCGGTCTTGATGAAGCAATAAAGCTGAGCCATTTTATACTTACGATACCCTCAAACGAGCAGGGCTTTTACAAGCTGATGCCAGGAAATCATGGTCCCGGACGGGAGCCGCTTATTATAGGCACAGCAGAGGGCGAGCTTGAAAAGGCGCTGGCGGCGGCTTGCAGGGCGCTGGAAAGGAGCAGCAGGCATGAGTGAAGAAAAGCTGAAAGATCACAGGCTGAACCTTTCAAACGCTTGTATGCAGCTGCCTATCAGAAGCAGAGCTGTGCTTTACGTTTCAAGAGGGATCACAGAGCCTTTGGACAACACTGCCCTTCTGCTTCAGGAGCTGAGCGAGTCTCCGGCCGGCAAGGGACTGATACACATTATAGCAGTGCAGCACTTTGACGAAGCTTATCTTGGATTCAAGGAGCGCTTCAAGGGTATCGACCTGAGATTTTTGATATATGACTCTGATGAATTTATCAAGGCAGCTGCCACCTCAAAATACATAATATCCGACGGCAGCCTGCCGCTTTGGTTCATCAAGCGGGAAAAGCAGGTACTTCTCTGCCTGCCTGACCATAGGGGCTTGCTTTACGAGCCTGATGATGCGGGCAAGGCACAGCGGCAGATCTACAGCGAGATAAACCGGCTCATACCGCAGGCGAACTTTTTGCTTTGCCCCGGTGCGGCGCTTTATGGGCGGCTGAACGAAAAGCTGTTTATCTCCGGCTGTTTTAAAGGCCGGCTGATACACGCAGCGGAGCCTGCTTTCTATGAGGGTGCAGGTGAGGGCGAATATTATGATGCCTGCCGGGAGGCCCCTGACAGAGAGGCTGCCTTTGAAAACATAACGGCGGCGCTGTTTTACGGTGAGGGGAGCTTTTTTGAGTACAGCGTCAGCGGCAAGCCTAAGATAGCGGTAATCGCCTATCTACAGCTTTACACCCGTCACGCACTGGCGCTCAGGAACCTATGCAACGCCATAGACAAGAGCCGCTATGATGTAACGGTGCTGGCCTATGCCACCAATACTGCTCTGCTCTTTGCGGGCTTTAATGAAGGGACCCGCATAATAATGCGGGAGGGTTACACTGTCAATGAAAAGGAAATGGAGGCGCAGTTTTCCGAGGCTGACGGCCTTGAAGAGCGGGACATCTGGAAATATGAGATACTGCGCTCTCTTGGCTCTGACGACTTTGATGAGGTTCTGGTCTACAACACTGTTAATCAGTTCAGGCACAGGTTTGCGGGGTACATGGACTGCTCCCGGAGGATCTACGCCACTCCGAGCGAGGAGGAGCTTTTAAAGGGCTCTAAGGACAAGGACGGGCTTGTGGGGCTCATTAACGGCACCTATGACAAGGTGCTGCTGCTGAACGGTGAGGGTGAGAGGCTGCTGCGGTGGGAGAGAATGCCGATAGTTTACAGCAGCTTGTATGGTCAGCTATTAGCTGACCATACACCCACCCCCGTCTACACCAACGGCATCGGGAACTACATAGCCATAACCCCTTCCCCCACCCCTCCCATCGGCTGCAAGCTTGCTCCCGCACCCGACCCCGACTGCATAAACATCTTTGCAGTCGTTTCAAACAGGACTGACGCCGAAAAGCTCAAAATACAGTTTGAGCAGTACCGTGAGGACAGGCCCCGTGCAAGGCTCTATCTGGATATCCTGACCGGCACACCCAAGGACGCCGAGGACCTTACAGATGAATACTGCATCGCTATAGCGGAGAGAAAGCTCCCGGTAATACTGCTTGCCCTCTGCAACAGATTCGTTTACCCATACGAGGGGGGCTCTGGGCTCAACATTGCAGCTGCCATATTCGGCACCGCCGCCCAGCCCCAGGACCACACCGCCGGCGAGCTGCTCCTGCTGGCAGGCCCCGAAACCAAAACTCTCCTCAGCGGCTATGCGGCAGAGCTCCCAAAGAGCAGATTTTATGCGGACACCTCCAGCTTTGAGCCCCCCGCAGCCGAAAAGGATATGCTGAAAAAATATGAGCAGCAGATATATCACACTGTAAACAACGAAATATTCAGCTTTGAAAGGCAGGAACAGGAATAGAATGAATAAGTATTTAGACGGCTTTTTTAAATACCGCTTCCTACTGAGAGAGCTTGTAAAAAAAGGCATCAAGCTAAAATACAGGCGCTCCTATCTTGGAATTATCTGGACACTGCTGGAGCCGCTGCTTACTATGATGGTGCTGGCACTGGTGTTCTCCGGCTTCTACGGAAGAAAGGACAGGACCTTCCCGGTGTATATCCTCACCGGCAGGCTGCTCTACAGCTTCTTTTCCAACGGCACCAAGACCGCTATGAAATCTATCCGTGCCCATGCAGGCATGATAAAAAAGGTCTATGTTCCGAAATACATCTACCCTCTCTCCAGCGTAATGTTCAATTTCGTCATCTTCCTGATCTCACTGATAGTGCTGGTGGGTGTTTCTATCGTGCTGGGCGTCTACCCCACTGTATGGACCGTTACAGCTGTCATTCCGCTGTGTACTCTGTTCCTGCTGACACTGGGCGTGGGCATGATACTCTCCACACTCTCTGTGTTTTTCAGAGATGCGGAATACCTCTGGGACGTGGGGCTGATGCTTATAATGTATACCTGCGCCATATTCTATGACCCCAGCAAGATAAGCCACGCCTGGGTGTTCAAGATCAATCCGCTTTACGCCTGCATAAAGACCTTCAGAGATGCAGTCTACGGCAGCTCTATGTTTTCAGAGCCCTACTGGGTGATCATGCCGCTGTGCGTGAGCGTGTTCACTGTGCTTGTGGGCTTCGGGCTTTTCAAGTGGAAGCAGGACAGCTTTATCCTGCACATCTGACGAAAGGAGCAGCTTATGCCAAAATATGCAGTTGAGGTAAATGACGTTTCTATGAAGTTCAACCTTAGCAAGGAAAAGGTTGACAGCATCAAGGAGTATGTTATAAAATTTTTAAAGCGGCAGATCAAGTACAACGAATTCTGGGCGCTGAAAAACATCAGCTTCAAGATCGAAGAGGGCGACAGAGTCGGTATACTCGGGCTCAACGGTGCCGGAAAGAGCACCCTGCTCAAAGTTATCGCCGGAGTGTTCAAGCCCACAGAGGGCAAGATAATCAAGCACGGGCGGCTGGTGCCGCTGCTGGAGCTGGGCGCAGGCTTTGACTCCCAGTACACCGGGCGTGAAAACATCTACCTCTACGGCTCGGTGCTGGGCTATTCAAAGCAGTTTGTTCAGGAGCGCTTTGACGAGATAGTTAAGTTTGCGGAGCTTGAGGAATTTATTGATGTGCCTATCAAGAACTATTCCTCCGGTATGCGCTCACGTCTCGGTTTTTCCATAGCCACTCTCGTTGACCCGGACATACTTATTCTTGACGAGGTGCTTTCGGTGGGTGATGCCAAATTCAAGAAAAAGAGCGAGGCCAAGATCATGGGAATGTTTGATTCAGGAGTTACGGTGCTGTTCGTATCCCACTCGCTGTCTCAGGTCAGGAGGCTCTGCAACAAGGCTATGATCCTTGAAAAGGGCAAGCTCGTCGCCTACGGGGGCATTGATGAGGTCTCGGCAAAGTATGAGGAAATGATAAATTAAATCCCAATTCGGTTGTGTATTGCTATAAATGACAGTTTCAATGCACAATGCACAATTCACAATGCACAATGAAGGAGCGCACTGGCGTGCGGTTATGCCCATTCGGGCGCCGTAGTGAATGCAGGAGGACAGCTTTTGTGTCCTTGGCATTGTTTGCTTATATGTGCTCTGTCATAGC
>CADBTF010000018.1 GCA_902797485.1 uncultured Ruminococcus sp.
CTTGTTTACCGAGAAGCAAGCGCCGACCTCGCGCAGAACGTCAACATAGTTGAGGTCTAAAAGCCAGTCGCCGTTGTTTACGACCATTGCCTTGCCGTCGGAGAAGTCGATAAAGCGGCTCATCTGCTTTTTGAAGCACTCAACGTTGTGCTCGATAGTTTCCTTGGTGAGCATTTTTCTCATATCGGTCTTGCCCGATGGGTCTCCGATCATACCAGTGCCGCCGCCCAGCAGGGCAATGGGCTTGTTGCCGGCCATTTGAAGTCTTTTCATCAGGCAGAGGGCCATAAAGTGGCCGACGTGCAGGCTGTCTGCGGTGGGGTCAAAGCCGATGTAGAATGTGGCCTTGCCGTTGTCGATCATATTTTTGATCTCATTTTCGTCTGTGACCTGAGCGATAAGCCCACGTCTGACAAGTTCTTCGTAACAAGTCATTTTTTATTCCTCCGTTTATTATATCTCATTTTTATGCTGTGCTTCAGTCCCGTGCCTTCGGGCTGATCTCGGTCTCAGGAGAGACTGTCAGCTCGGTCAGCGCATCACAGCCCCTGAACGCCCAGGAGCCTATTCTTTTGAGCCCCTTGGGGCAGACAAGGCTTTTGAGCTGCTTGCAGTCCTGGAAGGTAAAGGGCACTATATACTCCACCTTCTCCGGCAGCTCCAGATGCTCGATACTGCTGCGCACAAATGCGTACTGCCACATATTCCTGAGCTCCCTTGGGAGGGTCAGCTCTTTCAGGCCTGTGCAGCCGTCGAACGCTCCGGCGCCGATATCTGTGATCGAATCAGGCAGCTTGACAGATGTGATCTCGGTATGGCCCTTGAACAGCCGGTCATATATGATTGTGACAGGCATACCGCAATAGGTATCCGGCACTGTTACATGAGGTTCGTTCCCCTCATAGCTCACAGCGCAGAAGGTGCCGTCGTCAGCAGCCTTAAAGGTAAAATGCTGCATTACTTTTCATTCACCAGCTTTCCTGTCATGTGCTCTACAGTCAGCTCCATAACGAGAGTGGCCTTTGCACATTTTTCTATTTCGTCGTTTATGTAGTTTTCGTCGTCGGTAAACTTATAGCTTAGCCGGCGGCAGAGGTCAATGGCTCTGGCCTCGTCCTCAACAATGCTTATCCTGCCGAAGATGATAACACTCTTGACGTTCAGCGCCCAGTCGCCGGGCTTTAAACAGCCCTTGTCAAAGACGGTGTAGCAGACCTTATTGCAGCCCTTGACTGCATCTACTCTATGGCCGATCTTCCCGCCGTGGAAATAGAGCTGGCCGGTCTCCTCGTCATAGTAGTGGTTTATCGGCACGCCGTAGGGGTAGCCGTTGTCTCCGACCACAGAGAGCACTCCCCGCCTTTCGGTTTTCAAAAGCTCTATGCACTCCTCACGGCTCACAGCCTGCTTCATACGGCGCATCGGCCGGAAGATATCATCATAATGAACAAGCTCGTCGGTCGAACTCATTTATATCACAACCTTTCAAGAATTGGCGGCAGCAAAAAACGCCCACCCATAACAGGGAGGGCGAATATACCGCGGTACCACCTCATTCACAGAGCAAAAGCCCTGCCTCATGCGCTGTAACGGTTCGCACCCGGGCTGCCTTTGCGCTGCGGATTTTATATGCGGCACTTTCTTGGCAGCCAGCTCCTGCGGTGTATTCAGCAGCGCACCTCCTCGCCCTTTCACCGAAACGGGCGCTCTCTTTGCTCAGCACATCTGCTTACTTCTCCGCCATCAAAGCATTTGAGTATTGTATAGATTATAACACACGGGATCAGATTTGTCAAGCGGGAGCGGCTCGCTTTTCCCGCTCAGTGAATGGGTCTGGATCATCAGCTGTCATTTTTCCGAAGCCTTTACCATATCGAAGATAGTTCTGGCGCAGCCGTCGGTGCCAAGGGCGGTGCTGTTGAGGCAGATGTCATAGCTCTGCATGGAGGACCAGTTCTGGCGGGTGTTGACATTGAAATAATCTCCACGCTTTTTGTCATAGCGGCGCAGGACACTGTCGGCATCATCGAAGGAGATGCCATGCTCATTTACTGCCCGCTCTATGCGGCTCTCAGGCGAAGCATAGACATAGACCTTTAATGTGCGGGTGATATTTTTCAGGATATACCCTGCGCACCTGCCGACGATTATGCAGGGGCCTCTGCGGGCACATTCTGCGATTATCTCAGTCTCGGCGGCAAAGACCTTCTCGAACATATCAAGCTGGTTTTCACGCCGCAGGTGGAGCTGGGCCTTTATGGGGCTCATCACAAGCTCCTCAAATCTTTTGATCTCCTCCGGTGAGATGTTGAGCCTTTCGGCGGCCTGATCTACGATCTCACGGTCATAGCAGGGCACCCCCAGCAGTTCGGCGGCTTTGCGTCCGATCTCACTACCGCCGCTGCAATACTGTCTCTCGATAGCTACTGCATTGATTTTTGACATAGATATACCTCCTCTGCAAGAAATGACAGATATTATATATTATACCCTTTCCGGGAAAAAGCGTCTTATGATGACTTATATGTTTTGCCGGGATAAAGCGCTTGAAAGCTCAGCGCATATCAATAGTATCGTCCGCCGGGAGGCCGGTGCTTTTTAAAAGCTCATAGGCCAGTATCATACTGAACTTTTTCAGCTGGACCCTCTGCTGGACGGAGGAATACACCTTGATAAAATGGGTCTCCTTAGTGCCGGAGTAGATCGAATTGGTGTAATAGGCAGTCAGGACGGTGGCCCGGCAGACCCGCTGTATCTCGCTGCGCTTTATGGGGATAACTGCTTTGGGTGTGAGTAGTATGATGTATTCGCTGCCGATGTTCAGGAAGCTGGGAGATGAACCGACCATGAGCCCCTCCTGATAGCTGCGCTCGATATTCAGAAATTCGGGCATATCGGTAAGGCGGTTGTAGAAGCGCCGGGCCTTAAAGCCGAAGATGTTTGACAGGGCAAAATAGAGCAGCAGTATCATAAGCCCCAGCACTATGTAGATAACTCCCTCCTCGCCTCTGCCCTCGGCCCGTTCCTTAAAGAGGACTATCTCCACCAGTCCCAGAGCCAGCACGCCCAGCAGCTCTGCAACAAGCCTTGGGGCACGGTAGCGGTTTATGAGGTCACGGAGCATATTCTGTGAGGGGTGCTGCGGAGGGTGCTTCTCTGCCCAGGCATAGTATTTATTTTCCTCCCGCTGGTTTTTGAAGGCGTAGCCTGCCCTGAAGCGAGCGGCCTCGTCGAAGGACTTTTTATTATCCCGATACTCGATGATGGTTGCGATTATCAGCACAGCGCCGACAACGGCAAACACCGGCAGTGTAATATAAAGCGGCACATCTGACACCTGCGACATGACCACAGCAGCCACAACAAGCGCTGCAGCGGTTATAGCAGTGGTTTTCCAGTTTTCCATAACTCTCCCCCCAATTTAAGTATAGCCTAATTCGTCAGCTATGTCAAGGGGATATATGACCGGCAGCTGATGCTTTTTTAACGATCATCAACAGATCAGGCTCTTGACATAAACCGTGATCTGTGGTATAATTAATGCATATTTCAAAGGCTTTGACGGAGAGAGTAGCTTCTGCCGGGCATTCAGAGAGAGAGGCATTTGGTGTGAGCCCCTTGTGCAGGCAGCAGTGAAGACCGCTCCCGAGCTCTGCCGCCCAACACCCAAGGGCAAAGTAAGCGGCAGCGTCCTCCTGCGTTAAAGGAAATGAGTTAAAAGCCAAGGTGGGACCGTGCATTACTGCACCCTTGATATGCTGCGCAAAGCAGCGTTTCAGGGGTTTTTTATTTTTTTCAATTTATTCAAAATGAGAGATCACTGTGAACGAGCTGTTCATGCTGATCGAAGATACCGCAAGGGCCCAGTGAAGCAGTATACTACAATAATTATTATTTATAAAGGAGTTTTAAAAATGAAAGTCATTTACAACGACGGTCACACCGGCGAATGTCCAAAGGAGGAGGAGCTGCACGTTATACGTCACTCCGCCGCCCACATCATGGCTCAGGCGATAAAGAGGCTCTACCCGGACGCTAAGTTCGCCTACGGCCCGGCTAACGACAAGGGCTTCTACTACGATGTTGACCTTGGAGACATCAAGCTTTCGGATTCAGACCTGGCTGCTATCGAGGCCGAGATGAAGAAGATCACCAAGGAGAACCTGCCCTTCAAGAGCTTTATCCTCTCCAGAGATGAAGCTATCAAGCTGATGCAGGAGCGGGGGGAGGACTACAAGGTAGAGCATATCAGCGATATTGCCGATGATGTTCCTCTGAGCTTCTTCCAGCAGGGCGAATATATCGATATGTGCGTAGGCCCTCACCTGACCTACACCAAGACCCTTAAAGCCTTTAAGGTGCTGAGCGTTTCCGGCGCTTACTGGAAGAACGATTCCTCCCGCAAGATGCTCACCCGTATCAACGGCACAGCCTTTGCCACCACTCAGGAGCTGGAGGAGCACCTCAAGCGCCTTGAAGAAGCCGCTATGCGTGACCACCGGAAGATCGGCAAGGAAATGCAGCTGTTCATGACTGATAACCTTGTGGGCCGTGGACTGCCTATGTTCCTGCCCAAGGGCTACACTATCTGGCAGGAGCTGGAAAACTACATCAAAGAGAAGGAGCGCCGCCTGAACTATCAGCACGTTATGACCCCATGCGTCGGCACTGTTGCGCTCTATCAGACCAGCGGCCACTGGGAGCATTACAAGGAAAATATGTTCCCGGCTATGGAGGTAGAGGGTGAGAGCTTTGTGCTGCGCCCCATGAACTGCCCGCACCACATGATGATCTATGCTAATCAGAAGCACTCCTACCGTGACCTGCCTATCCGTATCGGTGAGATCGCTCACGATTTCCGCTTTGAAGCCAGCGGCACCCTCAAGGGCATTGAGCGTGGACGCCATTTCTGCCAGAACGACGCTCACCTTTTCTGCACCCCTGACCAGATCAAAGACGAGGTCGGCAAGGTAGTTGACCTGATCTTTGAGGCCTATAAGGATTTCGGTATCGACAAATACCGCTGTGTGCTCTCTCTCCGTGACCCTGCCGACAAGGTGAAATATCATCAGGACGACGAAATGTGGGAGAAGGCCGAGAACGCCCTGAGAGATGTGCTCAATCAGCTGGGTATCGACTTCACCGAGGAGATCGGAGAGGCTGCATTCTACGGGCCGAAGCTTGACGTAAATGTTGTGCCGGCTGTAGGCGCTGAGTACACCCTCTCAACCTGCCAGCTGGATTTCTGCCTGCCTGCTAAGTTCGATCTGAAATACACCGATTCTGACGGTCAGGAAAAAACACCTGTAGTTATCCACCGTGCGATCTTAGGCTCACTTGACCGCTTTATGGCATATCTCATTGAGGAGACAAAGGGCCGCTTCCCCGTATGGCTGGCACCTGTTCAGGCCAAGATACTGCTGGTATCCGAAAAGAGCGCAGAGTACGCAGAGAAGGTCTACAATATGCTTTATGATGCCGGTGTGCGTGTTCAGCTTGATGACCGCAACGAGAAGATCGGCTATATGATCCGTCAGGCGCAGTACACCGAGAGAGTGCCTTATATGGTAATTATCGGTGAGAAGGAGACTCAGGAGGGCACAGTTTCTGTCCGCACTCAGGACAGCAAGACCGTCGCCATGACTGCCGAGGAATTCGTCGCAAAGATCACCGACGAGATCAAGAACAAAACTGTCAATAAGCAGTAATAAAAACTGAAAAGCACGAAAGGCTATCCCCGCAAAGCGCGGTGGCGATAAAGAAGTATTTGACAATTACAGCTTTGTATGTGCCACCGCTAAAAGAATATAATAATATCCTAACTAAA
>CADBTF010000019.1 GCA_902797485.1 uncultured Ruminococcus sp.
GAACTGAGATAAAGCGTGAGCTGCTTTTTGCCGGCAAAGGGAACCCCGCCGTAGAAAATGTCTGCATTCCAGCCCCGGCAGTGAACATAGCTCTCCTTCAAGGCCTTGGAATAGAGCATATCTATATTCTCCGCTCTCTCAAATGTCATCGCTGAAAAGCTTGCCGGGCGTAGGCCGACAGTCTCTCCGCTCATACGGAGCTCAGCCCGGCAGCGAATGTCCTCTGAGGAAGCTCCTGCCATAAAGGTGCAGTCACATTCCTCCACCAGCATCTTTCCGGAGCGCCTGTCATAGACCCGGAAGATATGCTGCGGAGCCTCCAGCACTACTCTGCGGGTCTCCCCTGCTTTAAAATGCTCCCGCTTGAAAGCGCAAAGCTTTTTCAGCGGTCTTGAAACGCCCGAATCGTTGGCCCTGAAATAAAGCTGGATAACCTCGTCGCTGTCATAGCCGGAGGTGTTGGTGACAGTCAGCTCAGCATGGACGCCGCTCTCTGTTTGTGAAACTGAAAGCCCGGAGTAATCAAAGGCTCCGTAGGTCAGGCCGTGACCGAATGGGAACAGCGGCTTGCCCTTGAAATACATATAGGTGGTGCCGTTGGATTCAATATCATAACTTTCAATGTCCGGCAGCTCAAGCTCGCTTTTATACCAGGTCAGCGGGAGCCTGCCGGCAGGGGGATTTTTGCCCCGGATAGTTTCGGCTACAGCTGTTCCAAGGTGCTCTCCTGCATGGGAGGTCCAGAGGGCAGCGCCGGAAAATTCCTCTCCCCCGTCCAGGGCGTAGGGGTAGCTTGAAACAAGCACCAGCAGAGTATTTGGGTTGTGCATAGCCATTTTAAAGGTCATGCCACGCTGGATATTCAAAGAAAGGGTCTTGCGGTCATAGCACTCCTTGGCAGTCTGGACCGGGTGGTTGCCGACGCAGTAGATCACAAGGTCATTACGGTCGGCAATATCGGCTGCCCGCTGCTCTCCGGAGCTTTCAATGTTGATCCTGAAGATCATGTTCTCAGAGACAGCTCTCTGCTTTATAAATGTCAAGATGCCGTCCTCTCCGCAGACAAGGCGCCTGTGGCCGAGAAATTCCTCTATCACCGTCTTGCCCTCATAGTCAAACAGATTGAAGGTCTCACGGGTGAACCAGTCATAGATGCGGCGGCGGTGCAGCTTGAGAGTATTATCATCAAACAGCCGTACATAACGCTGATACTTAACCGAAAACAGATTTTTCCAGTTCTCGCCCCAGTCCTGAAGCTCGAAAAGCTCACTGTCAGTGACACGGTCTGCATCAGCGATGACTGTGCCGTCCTCCTTGGCGGAGAGATATTTTCCGTTGGGGCACATTACAGATACTCTGTCCCAGAGGGTGTCATGCTCAACAACAGAGCCGGTATACTCACGCTTTATGCCCTCCAGCACAGACACCTCTCTGGCGGCATAGCCTGTATACCAGTCCATGAGATTCTCGTCAGCAAGGGGTCCTACTACGGCTATATTTTCGGGTGTTTCCTCGATCGGCAGCAGTCCCCGGTTAGTAAGCATGACTACCTGTTCTCTTGCCGCCTGCAAGTTAGTCTGCTGATGCTCGGGGCAGTCGATCACCGAATCGTCGATCTTATCAAAGCCTGTGCTTTCAAGCTGGCCCAAGCGGAGCCTTGCTGCAACAGTGCGCACTAAGGAACGGTCTATGTCCTCCCAAGTGAGAAGGCCGTTATCAAGAGCCTTCTTGGCAGCGTTGGAAACGATCTCCTCGTTATCCGTCATGACATCACAGTTATCAAAGGTCAGCTGATAGCTTTCAGACAATCCGGCAGTGAATTTATGGGCGGTAACATTCTGAGAAAAATCTCCCCCGTCGCTGACTACGAACCACATACCCCACTCGTCTTTGAGAAGCGTGTTAAGCTCCGGGTTCATGACTGCCGGCAGACCGTTGATCTCGTTATAAGCTGCCATTACACTTTTAGCGCCTCCCCAGCGGAGAGCGTTCTCAAAGGCAGCATAGTAATACTCATACTTTAAATTAAGGGGAATACTCGCATTGCAGCTCCCACGGGTGGCCTCGTTGTTGTTGGCGCAGAAATGCTTCAAGGTGGGTACAGTCATATAATAACCGTTCTGCTCGCCTGCCATGCCCTTAGTGTAGGCGGCGGTCAGTGTTCCCGCAAGCATAACGTCCTCTCCGTAGGCTTCCTCGGTCCTTCCCCAGCGGGGGTCACGGACCATATCCACAGTTGGCCCCCAAAGGCACAGGCCGCCCTTCTTTTCACGGTTATAGTAGGCACGGGCTTCCCTGCCGGCTATCTCACCGAGGCGCTCCATGAGCTCAGGGTCAAAGGTGGCTGCAAGGCCCACCGGCTGTGGCAGCACTGTGGAAATGTGCTCCTTATCTCTTCCCACATAGCCCCTTGCCGCCTCGGTGCCTATATAGAACTCACCAAGGCCAAGACGCTCTATTGCTTTGTGGTGGGTAGAAAGCAATCCCAGCTTTTCTTCCTCAGTCATTTTTGAAACAAGCTCTTTAGCCATGTACACAAATCTATCATTATCTATCATAAGTCTGCCCCCTGAAAATTATTTATAAGCCAAACCGCACATTTTCTGTATGCCGGATTTGTTTAGCATTATACCATGATACACAGTTATTGTAAATGAATTATTGAATAGGGTTGATAACATATTCTATCAAATCTTTCCGGTCTGATAGATCTCTGCGATCTGAACTGCATTACCACATAAAATCCTCGGAGGGTGCCTTGGGCATCTCTTCAAGGGCCGCCTGCTTTGCGGCAAGCTTTTCTGCGTCTGCCTCCCGGACAAACTCTTCAAAGAGCTCATTGATAGGGAGCAGCTTTTTGAATGCCTTAATTATCATTTCAGGGAGTTCAGGCGAATAAAGAGCCTCATCATCAGCCGAGAGTGTCACGGTGAGCTTCAGAGACTTTTTCAGGAAGAAGCGTTCAAGCTTGCTGTCATCGCAGGGCTTGGGGCGCTTGTAATCATCTCCGCCCAGGGCCATGCCCATACGCTCGGCGCTTTTGATCTGCTTTAGCAGAGCCTCGTCAGAAACAAGCTGCCGGCGGAATTTTTCCATTACCGGTGCGGACGGGTGGGTTATCTTAAATCCGAAAACTGCTCCGTCGGCTGAGAGCTCAAAAAACAGCGAGGGAGTTTTGCTCCAATCCCACGCCTCATGCTTTACGATGAACCACATATTTTCACGGTATTTGCGGTAGGGCGGATAATTCGGGTCAGAGTATATGCGGCCTGTCTTGCACATCATTCCGTCAATCTTCAAGAACGGCTTGGCCGTCTCATCGCAGAGCTGCTTCATAGGCTGATACAGCTCATCAAGATATATCTGCTTGCGGGGTTCAAACCATTCCTTATCGTTGTGGGCGTTAAGCTCCGCCATAAATTCAATTGCTTTTCTATTGAAGCCTTTAAACATTTTTATCCTCACATTTCAAGATCATCTGCCACGCCTCAACCAGCCGCTCAAAGCTCCATGAGGCATTGGCGGGGCTGGTGGAAGGAAGCACTGCCGCTTCTCTGCCGGTGACTGAAAGCTGATGCTTTTTATATATTTTCCCGGCAGCGGCACCGTTTACAAATATGCCGGAGATATTGGCTGAATCTAAAATCGGCGTTATATCCGTCGGGATAACATTTTTGATAGATGCGTCGCTGGAGCCGATAATATCACATTCACTGATAACGTCCCAAAGGGCGATGCCGTTTTCCAGCAGCAGATACTTTTTCTCCGAAATCGTTTGCGGGACATCGCTTTTAAACAGCGCCGCCAGCACCCTCCAAAAACGGTTCTGCGGGTGGCCGTAGAAAAAGCGCTGCTCTCTTGATCTGACACTTGGCAGGCTTCCTAAGATAAGAACTCTGCTCCGGCTGTCATAGACCGGTTCAAGGTTATGCACAATATGCTTTGATTCCATTTCACTCTCACATAAAAAAACCGGAAAGCAAAAGCTTTCCGGAAATTTCTAAGCTCCTGTCATGTAAAACTCGGTCTTGCGGCGTCAGTCCAACTATCGCCATTGAGAAGCGTTCCGATAGTAGTGAATGCCAGATCAGGCTCATAGGCAGGGTTAGGATACTGACCTACCCAATCATCATCGCTCATTGTTGAAGCCCACTGAGCGCAGTTTATCTTCTTGCTGCTGCTGACATCCCAGCAAACATAGCCGGCATTGATACCGTTGTGTTCAAGACAATCCTTGCACGCCTCTTCAAGCTCGTTGCCGGGATAAAGATCGGTAACGGCAATAGGGCCATGCTTAACTACGGCACTTATTTTGCCGTTAGTTGTCAGCTCAATAGCTGCGTCATTCAGAGCAGAGAAAGTGTTCTTCGCATTCATATTTGCAGCTTTAAGCTTGCTTTTTCTGACATAGCCGAGCATCGACGGGATAAGCAGCGATGCAAGTATACCGATTATGGCAATAACAACGATCAGTTCAACTAACGTAAAACCTTTATATTTTAGTTTCATAAATAATACCTCCTCACTTCCCGCCTATATTATATCATTAAATATCAGAATTGTCAACAGCTGTTTCTAAACGTTTTCGTGAATTTGTAATTTTATTCATTTCATACAATTATCTAATTTCCAAACTGGGCAAAATAACAACAAGTCGAATCTGAGATAGAATTGACTGACATTAAGGTTGACAAAAACTCAAATGTTTGATAATATATTATTATATAATTTATCCCTGTTTACCGATCATCTTACATCAGAGCAGGGTATAAAACAATAAGGACGTGATAAAATGGCAGGAACCTTCTGGGCGCTGGTGCCGCCTATAATCGCCATTCTGCTGGCATTGCTCACCAAAGAGGTCTACAGCTCGCTGTTTGTCGGCATACTCATGGGAGGATTATTCTATGCGGAGTTCTCCCCTGTTGATGCCATGAACCACATTATCGACGACGGCTTTACCGCCTCGCTGACAAGTGCCGGAAATGTGGGTATACTCATCTTTCTGGTTATCCTCGGAACGATTGTAGCACTGATGAATAAGGCCGGCGGCTCCGCAGCCTTCGGAGAATGGGCTCAGAAGCGCATCAAGACCCGCATCGGGGCACAGCTTGCAACGATAACCCTTGGTATTCTGATCTTTATTGACGACTATTTCAATTGCCTGACTGTCGGCAGTGTTATGGAACCGATAGCCATTCGCCATAAGGTCTCCCGTCAGAAGCTTGCCTATCTGATCGACGCTACTGCGGCGCCTATATGTATAATATCTCCGATCTCCTCATGGGCTGCGGCGGTCACCGGCTTCGTTAAGGACGAGGACGGATTCTCGCTGTTTATAAAAGCTATCCCCTACAATTACTATGCACTTTTCACGATCGTGTTTATGATCGGCATTGTGCTGCTGAAAACTGATTTCGGACCTATGGGCAGGTTTGAACGGCTCGCCCAGCAGAGTGAGGCGGTTATCAAAAAGGGTGAGGACCGCAAAAGCAAGGGCAGGGTCATAGACCTGCTTTTCCCGATAGTCACACTTATTATCGGCTGTGTTATCGGAATGATCTACACCGGCGGCTTCTTCAGCGGTGTCAGCTTCATTGATGCCTTTGCCGACTGTGACGCTTCCAAGGGCCTTGTGATAGGCTCCTCGGCTGCACTGATTTTGACGGTACTGTTCTATCTTATCAGACGGGTGCTTCCCTTCAAGGCCTGTATGGAATGTCTGCCGGAGGGGTTCAGAGCAATGGTGCCTGCGATCCTTATACTCACCTTTGCCTGGACATTGAAGGCTATGACTGACAGCCTCGGCGCTGCGCAGTACGTCCACGATGTTCTGGAGGGCTCGGCTAAGGGCTTCCACAGCTTCCTGCCGGCGATAATCTTCGTGATCGCCGCTCTGCTCTCCTTTGCCACCGGCACCTCCTGGGGCACCTTCGGAATACTTATCCCGATAGTTGTAAACGTCTTTTCCGGCACAGATTACACAATGATGATAATTTCTATCTCCGCCTGCATGGCAGGTTCTGTCTGCGGCGACCATTGCTCGCCTATCTCAGATACGACCATCATGGCCTCAGCGGGAGCGAAATGCGTACACGTTGAGCACGTTTCCACCCAGCTGCCATATGCGATAATCGTTGCAGCAATATCATTTATCAATTATATCATTGCCGGCTTTATCCAGAACTGGGTGATCTGCCTGATCGTCGGTTTAGCAATAACTGTATTCACATTATTCATCATCAAATATGTTTCCAACGGCAGGAACACAAATTCAGGCAATAACGCAAAGGCTGAATGACCTCACCTTAAACTCAAAGCCTCTTTCCGTTTTGGCGGAGAGAGGCTTTTATATTTACATATATCAAAAAGCACCTGCGGCAAATATCTCCGCAGGTGCTTCTTAATTAAGATCAAACTATGATAGTTCCGGAATAAACTGTCACGGCATCGCCGGTCATGTAAACAGCGTCGTCAGTGTAGCGGATTATCAGGTCTCCGCCCTTCAGACGAACGGTGATGTCTGTGTCCTTCTTGCAGTAGCCGTTCAGGACAGCTGCCACAGCAGCAGCACAGGCGCCAGTGCCGCAGGCCCAGGTCTCGCCGGAGCCACGCTCCCAGACACGCATCTTCAATGTGTTCTCGTCGATTACCTTAATGAACTCAGCGTTCACTCTCTCCGGGAAGATCGCATCGTGCTCGAATTTCGGGCCGATCTCGTCGATGTCAAGTCCGTCGATATTCTTCATGAAGACTACTGCATGAGGGTTGCCCATTGAAACGCAGGTGATGTTGTAGTCCTCACCGCCGATGTTTACCTTACGGTCAACTATCCTGCCGTTCTCGTCAGCAGGGAGATCAACAGGTATAAGCTTCGGGTCAAGCTCAGCCTTGCCCATGTTTACAGTCGCACCGTTCACCTCTCCGTAGTGACGGGTGAGGTTTATCTTCATAATGCCGCTGAGGGTCTCAACTGTAAAGTCATCAGAGTTGACAAGCATATTGTCACGCATGAACTTAGCCACGCAGCGGATACCGTTGCCGCACATCTTGCCCTCAGAGCCGTCAAGGTTGAACATACGCATCTTTCCGGCTGCCACATCAGAGCGCTCGATCATGATAATGCCGTCACCGCCGATACCGAAATGCCTGTCGGAGAGCTTGAGTGCCAGACCCTCCGGGTTGTCGATCTTCTGGTCGAAGCAGTTGAAGTAGATGTAGTCATTGCCGCAGCCCTGCATCTTGGTGAATTCAAGACGCTTCTTCTCGGTGCGCATATTGTTGATGTTTACTATCTCGGTGTTATCCTCGGTGAACTTGCTCCGGATAGAAGAAGCGATAGCATTTGCGGTGTCGATAGAAGTCAGGCAGGGGATATTTCTCTCAACTGTCTTTCTTCTGATCTTAACGGAATCTCTGGTGGGGATACGTCCCTTGGAGGAGGTTGAGATAACGTAGCTGATCTTTCCGCTCTCAATAAGAGTGAGGGTGTTCTCGTCTGCTTCGTGGATCTTGGCAACAGTCTCGCAGGGGATACCGTGCTCGTTAAGCACCGCAGCGGTGCCGTGAGTTGCATAGATCTTGAAGCCAAGGTCGTAGAACATCTTGGCTGTCTGCGGGATCTCGCGCTTGTCGGTGTCTCTTACGGTGATGAGCACTCCGCCCTTATTGCCCAGCTTATAGCCGGCAGCGATAAGGCCCTTGTAGAGGGATTCTTCAAGGCTGGAAGCGACCGCCAGTACCTCACCGGTGGACTTCATCTCAGGCCCTAAGTGGTTATCAACGTCGATAAGCTTAGCAAAGGAGAATACCGGCACCTTAACTGCCACATAAGGCGAATTCGGGTAAAGGCCGGTGCCGAAGCCCATGTCGGAGAGTTTCTCGCCCAGCATTGCTCTTGTAGCCAGATCGACCATAGGAACGCCTGTCACCTTGGATATATAAGGGATAGTTCTGGAAGAACGTGGGTTTACTTCAATTACATAAAGCTCGTCCTGATAGATCAGGTACTGGATATTTACCAGGCCCTTGGTATTCAGTGAAACTGCCAGCTTCTTTGAGCAGTCAATGATGCGCTCGATCATCTTGTCGGAAACGTTCCATGCAGGGTAAACTGCGATAGAGTCTCCGGAGTGGATTCCGGCACGCTCGATATGCTCCATGATGCCGGGGATAAGAATATCGTCGCCGTCGCAGATAGCATCGACTTCCAGCTCAGGCCCCATAAGGTACTTGTCTATCAGCACCGGGTTCTCAATGCCCTGTGCCAGAATGATAGCCATATATTCCTTGATATCGGCATCATTGAAGGCGATTATCATGTTCTGTCCGCCGAGAACGTAGGAGGGGCGCATCAGAACAGGGTATTCGATCTTGTTTGCTACCTCAAGAGCTTCCTCGGTAGTCATTACGGTGAAGCCCTGCGGGCGCTTGATCTTGTGCAGCTCAAGCAGCTCGTCAAAACGCTCTCTGTCCTCAGCAGCGTCGATAGAATCGGGAGGTGTTCCAAGGATATTCACGCCCTGCTCTGCCAGGTGCTTGGTCAGCTTGATCGCAGTCTGTCCGCCGAAGGCCACAACAACACCGTAGGGTTTCTCTATCCTGATGATGTTCATTACGTCCTCATTGGTGAGAGGCTCGAAATAAAGCCTGTCAGCTGTGTCAAAGTCGGTGGAAACAGTCTCGGGGTTGTTGTTGACGATAACAACGTCAAAGCCCTTCTCTTTAAGAGCCCATACGCAGTGAACGGAAGCATAGTCGAACTCAATGCCCTGACCAATTCTGATAGGGCCGGAACCGAATACGATAACAGTCTTGTTGCCGGTGTGTACTGACTTGATAAACTCCTCAGCCTCGTCCTCACTGTCGTAGGTGGAGTAGAAATAAGGTGTCTGTGCTGCAAACTCAGCGGCACAGGTATCGACCATTTTATAAACTGCGTGCAGCGGCTTTTCAATGGGCTTGCCGGTGAGCTTTTCGATCACCTTATCAGGGAAGCCCAGCTTCTTGGCCTGATGATACAGCTCAAAGGAGGTATCACCGGTCTCCAGCTGATCTTCAAGCTTAACAATATTCAGCAGCTTATAGGTAAACCACTTATCTATCTTGGTTATATCAAATATCTCCTCGGGAGTAACGCCGCGGCGGAGAGCTTCATATACAACGAACAGTCTTTCATCGTTGCAGTCGTGGAGCTTCTGCCTGATCTCATCATCAGAGAGGTCAAACAGCTTGGGTGTGCGCAGGCTGTCATGACCGATCTCGGCGCCTCTTACAGCCTTCATCATGGCCTGCTCGAAGCTGGTGCCGATGCTCATTACCTCACCGGTTGCTTTCATCTGAGTGCCCAGCTCACGCTTAGCATAAACGAACTTATCAAAGGGCCACTTAGGAAGCTTTACAACGATATAGTCGATTGAAGGCTCAAAGCAGGCGTAGGTCTTTCCGGTGACAGCATTGATGATCTCGTCAAGGCGGTAGCCGATAGCGATCTTGGTAGCCACCTTAGCGATAGGATAACCGGTAGCCTTGGAAGCCAGCGCAGATGAACGGGAAACTCTGGGGTTTACCTCGATAACAGCATACTCAAAGCTGTCCGGGTTCAGAGCAAACTGGCAGTTGCAGCCGCCCTCTACCTCCAGCGCATCAACTATTCTGATAGCTGCGGTGCGGAGCATCTGGAATTCCTTGTCTGCAAGTGTAACACATGGGGCAACAACTATAGAGTCACCGGTGTGTACGCCGACAGGGTCAACGTTCTCCATAGAGCAGATAGTGATAACATTACCGGCGGAGTCACGCATTACCTCGAACTCGATCTCCTTCCAGCCGGAAACGCATTTTTCAACAAGCACCTGAGTGATAGGTGAGAGATACAGGCCGTTTCTGGTGATCTCACGCAGCTCCTCTTCATTATGGACGATACCGCCGCCGGTGCCGCCCAAGGTGAATGCAGGGCGGATTATCAGCGGATAGCCGACGCCCTCGCTGTCAGCGAACTTTACAGCGTCCTCAACGGTGTTTACAACAGTTGAGGGGATACACGGCTGGCCGATTTCCTCCATAGTGTCCTTGAACATCTGCCTGTCCTCAGCCTTGTCTATGGTGAGGGGCTTTGCGCCCAAAAGCTTTACGCCGTATTTATCAAGGAACCCTGATTTAGCAAGCTGCATTGAGAGGGTCAGGCCTGTCTGCCCGCCAAGGGTGGAAAGCACGCTGTCAGGGCGCTCTTTCTTGATAACTCTCTTAACAGTTTCAAGGGTCAGGGGCTCGATGTATATTTTATCTGCCATAGCCTTGTCGGTCATGATAGTAGCAGGGTTGGAGTTGATGAGTATGACCTCAAGGCCTTCTTCCTTCAGAGCACGGCAGGCCTGTGTGCCTGCGTAGTCAAACTCTGCTGCCTGGCCGATAACGATAGGGCCGGAGCCTATAACGAGAACTCGTTTGATATCTTTATTCAGCGGCATATGTTACACTCCCTTCCTGTTATTGTCGATCATATCCATAAACCTGTCAAACAGGAAGCCCGGGTCCTTCGGGCCTCCGCAGGCCTCAGGGTGGAACTGGACTGAGAAGGCGTTCTCGTTCAGGTACTTGACTCCCTCACAGGTATGGTCATTGGTGTTCACAAAGGAAACCTTAGCGTAATCGCCAAGAGAATCATTCGCAACTGCATAGCCGTGGTTCTGGCTGGTGATGTAAACTCTGCCTGTTTCGGTATCGGTAACAGGCTGGTTAGCACCTCTGTGGCCGTATTTCAGCTTTTCGGTCTTTGCACCGTGAGCCAGAGCATAGAGCTGGTGGCCGAGGCAGATAGCAAAGGTAGGGATATTTTTATCTATAAGCTTTTTAAGCTCTGCGATGATCTCAACATTCTCAGCCGGGTCTCCGGGGCCGTTGGAGAGCATGATGCCGTCCGGAGCAAGCTCCAGCACACGCTCGATCTTGGTATAGGCAGGAACTACAGTTACCTCGCAGCCTCTCTTTACAAGCTGACGGGCAATGCTGCGCTTAGTGCCGAAATCGTAGAGGACTATCCTTCTCTTGGTCTCGCCCTCTGCCGGGAGAACATACTCCTCCTTGCAGGTGGTATTCTTGACGGCGTCCTTAATGGTATAATTTTTAAGATCATCAAAGCTGAAGCCGGCGCCCTCGCAGACGATCTTTCCGTTCATAACGCCGGACTCACGGACGATTTTGGTAAGCTGCCTGGTATCTATCCCGTAGAGACCAACTATATTATTCTCCTTTAAAAAAGTGTCAAGATCACCCTCGCAACGGAAATTGCTGGGCTCCTGACACCATTCTCTTACGATATAAGCCTTTACCTGCGGACGGTCACTCTGAAAATCATCTTTCATCACGCCGTAATTTCCGATAAGTGGGAATGTTTGAACAACGATCTGACCATAATAGCTCGGATCGGTAAGCGTTTCAACATATCCTGTCATCGACGTTGTAAATACGATCTCTCCGACAGCTTCACCGGAAGCACCGAAGCTTTTGCCTTCAAAGATCGTGCCGTTTTCAAGAATCAAGTACGCTTTCTGCACTTATAACTCCTCCTTACTAATTTTTATCTTAAATATTATATCACAAGAAGCCCGGTTTGTAAAGTCCAAATAATGTTAATTTTCTATAATTTTGTTGAACAGGATCGCAAACGGCCTTATTTAGGGCTTTACTCACGGTGCACAAAATTAAGCCCCGCATTTTGTGCAAAATGCGGGGCTTAATAATGTATAAAAGTATTTATAAATGTGCTATTTATTAAGTCTGTTTACAACAAGCTGGGCAGCCATTCCGGTGAGAGCACCGGCAACGCAGCCGGACACCAGCAGAAACGGCAGGTAGAATATAACAGTCTTTGTCTGCATCAGCACTATCGCAACAATGGTCTGCCCCACATTATGCAGCACTGCTCCCAGCACGCTGCACACCCATATATGCTTTTTATCAATAACCTTTCTGAGGAACAGCATACCCAGAAGGCACAGCATAGCTCCGCCAAGGGAATAGGCCATAGCCATCAGGTTGCCGGCTATCAGCGAACCCAGCAGCACCCGAATTATAACCAGTGATGCAGTCTCTCCTGCATTGAAGCTGTAAACAGCATAGACCGTAACGATATTTGCCAGCCCGAGCTTCATGCCCGGAATGGGAGCAAGAGCCGGCAGCTGGAGCTCAATAGTAAAAATAATAAGTGCAAAGGCTGTCAGCATAGCAAGGCGGGTCAGTTTCTTCAAATCCATGATATCACCCCGCTACTGCATCAAGGCCGGTATCATTATCGGCATATTCGATAACCAGCTTATTCGGCAGGCAGACTATGGGAATACCGGCAGTCAGCCAGCCTGTATTGACACAAACCTTATCAGGGCAATCGGCTTCCAGAATATGCACCCTGCCGCCTTTGATCTCTATAATGTTTTTTCTTCCCTCATAGGTTATCTCGATCGTTCTGTCAGGCTCCTTGGAGAGGTCAATGGTATAGAGGGTCTTGCCGTCCTGCGTGATAGTAACTGTGTCTCCCGGTTTCATTGTCAGCAGCACGATACACCAGATCAGAGAGCCTGCAAAGATCACAGCACACACTGCTGCCCAGAATTTCTGCGACCTTATCATTCGACAAACGTCATCTTTACGCCCATGTGGTCGCTGTCCAGCTTGAAGCTGTCAGCTATGCTTTTTGTCAGGATAAGCTCGCCCGAATCGGTGATGCCGATATAATCAAAGCCACCCTGCTGCTTCCAGTATTCCTCCGCCTTATCCGGCCCCATAATGAACAGCGATGTTGAGAGAGCGTCGCAGTTTACGCCGTCCTCTCCGATTATAGTTACAGAAGCAAAGCCGTTATTTGCGGGCTTGCCGGTTTTAGGGTCCAAGATATGATGATAGGTGACACCGTCCTGAGTAAAGAAGCGCTCGTAGCCTCCGGAGGTGACGACAGATCTATCCTCAACTGACACCGTTCCGACGATACCGTCAGCGCCGGGGTCCCGAATACCGATATTCCACTCTGAGCCGTCAGGCTTCAGACCGATAGTCTGTATATTGCCGCCGAGGTCAAGTATAGCAGATTTTATTCCGTTCATTTTCAGCACGTCGGCGGCTGCTTTAGCGGCATAGCCTTTAGCCACCGAGCCTAAGTCAAGCATCATATCAGATGGCAGCTTCAGCGAGCCGTTATCAGCAATTATTTTTGAGCAGTCCACCGACTCCAGCAGCTTTTGTATCTCGCTGTCATCTGGCACACGGTAATTATCAGTAGTGAAGCCCCAGAGCTGGAGCACCGGAAAGATCGTAATATCGAGGGCGCCGTCTGTCTGCTGGGATATTTCCTTGGCAAATTTGATAATATGCTCTGTCTCCTCGCTGATAGGCACAGTCTTCCCCTCTGCATGGTTAGCGGCATATATTTCGCTGTTCGGATTTGTGACCGACCATTCCTCGTCCAGTATCTCCATAGCGTCGCAGGCGCTTCTCAGAGCTTCATCTGCTTTATCGCCGTAGGCTGTCAAGGTCATATATGTATCCATACAGAACAAGGTCCTTGTATGCTTCTGCTCCGGCACGCTCCCACAGGAAACGAGCATCAAAGCAGCTGAAACGATAGCAAGCAATTTTTTCATATCAGTTCACCCCCAATTATTTTACACTAAAAAAGCAGATTTGTCAACCTTGCTTATATATCGCTATGCTGAATGAATAATCTTTATTTTCCCGGCAATCATAACAGTATAAGCTGTGCCGGCAGGTTTGTACAGTGCAGTTTCAAATTATTCTATACAGGAGGATAACTATGATAAACAAAGACACCACAGAGCTTTTGAAGGAATGTAATTCGGGTATCAAAATGGGAATAGACTCAATTGATGAGCTGCTGCCAAGCGTTAAGAGCGAGCGGCTGAAAAACATTCTTGAGGAATGCAAGTCCACCCACCAGCGGCTTGAGAACGAAAGCCACAGGCTCATCACCCGCTACGGCGAATCGACAATGGAGCCTCACCCTATAGCCAAAGGAATGTCATGGCTGAAAACCAACATCAAAATGGCAGCAGAGCCCTCTGATTCAACTGTTGCAGACCTGATAACCGACGGCTGCAACATGGGTGTAAAATCCCTGAACAGCTATGTGAACCGCTATGAATCAGCGGACAGTGAAGTGGTTCAGTTAGCCAAGCAGGTTATACGCTCTGAGGAAAAGCTCTGCGCTGATGTCAGGGATTTTTTGAGATAAAAAAATGCTCCCTTTAAGGGAGCAAATGTCGGCCGACCGATAAGCCGGGTTTTGTCGTGTACGGCAATCTATCTGAACTGACCGTCACCGGCCAGCTTTAGCCGCCTACAGCCTGGGGTCTGACGAGCAGCCATTGACCCTTCGGCTGCCATTGGCGTTGCACCGGATAAGGTTTACATGGCAGCGCCGTCTCCGGCGCTCCGGTGAGCTCTTACCTCACCTTTCCACCCTTACAAGCGTCTTTGCGAGCAAAGCCGCTGCGGTATATCTCTGTTGCACTTGCTCGGAGGTCGCCCTCGGCAGATGTTATCTGCTATCCTGCTCTGCGGTGCCCGGACTTTCCTCA
>CADBTF010000020.1 GCA_902797485.1 uncultured Ruminococcus sp.
CCCTCTGTTTACAGCCTCTTTCACGATAAGCTGACCTGCCTTGCCGTTTGCACAAACTACTGCGATTTTCATAATAAGTACCTCCTGATTATAACATGATATTGTTGATTTGTAAAGTTGTAAACATCTTTGTTCCAACTTTCTGACCTAAGTATACCACGGGAATTCAAAGTTGTCAATACGATTGTTACAAGTTTGTAGGACTTCACAAAAACTATATGTGATTCATGCGCATATCACACAAAACATAATGCTGTTGACGCAGCTGTGAAAATGATGTATAATATCATAAGACCCGGACGATCAGCTTTTGAGCAGATCATAATTTAGCTATATATACTGGTTTCGGAGGTGCAGAAATGCAGGCAAGAGAATTTCTGGATATACTGCATACAGCTGAAAAATTGAAGGATACTCCACGTCACTGCACTACGTCAAAGGGCAGACGTGAAAGCGTCGCTGTACACAGCTGGAGAGTGTCGCTCATGGCTCTGCTGCTGAAAAATGAGTTCCCTGACCTTGATATGGATAGAGTCACCGCTATGTGCATTATCCACGATCTGGGGGAATGCTTCACCGGCGATATACCGACCTTTGATAAAACTGATGATGACCGCAGAAGAGAGGATATGCTGCTTAATGAGTGGGTAGCCTCCTTGCCGGAAGCTGTGTCCGTAGAATTTGCTGCACTGTTTGATGAGATGAATGCACGCCGGTCAGCCGAGGCCAAGCTGTTCAATGCTTTGGATAAGCTTGAAGCGCTTATCCAGCACAACGAATCGCCGTTAAATACATGGTCTGAAAATGAGTATGAGCTCAACAAGACCTATGCCTTTGATGCCGCAGCCTTTTCCGATTGGCTGACGGAATTACGGAAAGAGATATTGAAGGATACTATCTCTAAGCTTGAAAGCGAAACCAATTTAACCTATTGACTTTGTAGGAAATGTGATGTATAATTGTTAAAAGTACAGTATGAAAGGAAATGACAGATCATGATAACAAGAGACGAAGCCTTTGAGCTTTTAAGAAAATACAACAAGGACCATTTTCATTTACAGCACGCTCTGACTGTGGAGGCTGTAATGAAATGGTATGCGTCGGAGCTGGGCTACGGAGATGAAGCGGAGCACTGGGGCATCTGCGGGCTGCTCCATGACATAGATTTTGAGCTTTACCCCGACGAGCATTGCCTGAAAGCACCGGAACTGCTCAGAGAGGGCGGCGTCGGTGAGGACGTTATACACACAGTATGCTCCCATGGCTACGGGATAACTGTGGGCTGCGGAGCAACCATTGATGTGGAGCCTGTCCACGAAATGGAAAAGGTGCTTTTTGCGGCTGACGAGCTGACCGGGCTGATCGGTGCGGCTGCACTTATGCGCCCCTCAAAAAGCACTAAGGATATGGAGCTGAAATCACTGAAAAAGAAATACAAAAGCAAGGGCTTTGCTGCCGGCTGTTCGAGAGAGGTCATAGAGCGGGGAGCAGCGCAGCTTGGCTGGGAGCTTGACAAGCTGCTGACACTTACTCTGCGGGCTATGGCAGCCACAGAGGATCAGGTCGCTGCTGAGGTGGCTGCGCTTTGATGTTATTCATAGCAGAAATATAATGATATAAGGTCCTGCCGCAAGGAGGTATGCTTATGAGACCGCTTTCAGACAGAGTCGGTACCTTTACCGATTCTGTAATAAGACGAATGACACGCATCAGCAATAAGTACGGTGCAATAAATCTTTCTCAGGGATTCCCGGATCTTGACCCTCCCAAGCCTATGCTGGGCGCCTTGGCCAAGGCCGCATACGAAGGCCCTCACCAGTATTCTATCACCTATGGTGCGCAGAACCTGCGTGAGAAGCTGGCGGAAAAATTCAACAGAGTTTCCGGGCTGAATGTTGACCCGGATACTCAGGTCATTGTCACCTGCGGCGGAACAGAAGCCATGATGTGCGCAATGATGACTGTATGCAACCCCGGCGACAGGGTAATGGTGTTTTCTCCATTTTATGAGAACTACGGTGCTGATGCTATACTGTCAGGTGCGGAGCCTGTTTATATACCGCTGGTGCCTCCGGAGTATGAGTTTGATCTGTCGCTGATAGAGCAGGGCTTCAAGGAGGGCGCAAAGGCTATTATCATCTGCAATCCCTCCAACCCCTGCGGCAAGGTCTTTACAAGGGAGGAACTCATGGCTATAGGCCGGCTGGCGGTCAGATACGATGCCTATGTTATCACCGACGAGGTTTACGAGCACATGGTCTACGCCCCAAGTGTTCATACGGTAATGGCCGGCCTGCCCGGTATGGCAGAGCGCACTGTGACCTGCAGCAGCCTTTCAAAGACCTTTTCTATAACCGGCTGGAGGCTGGGCTATCTGATAGGCAGCGAGCAGGTCATAGAGGCGGCGAAAAAGGTGCATGATTTTCTCACTGTGGGTGCTCCGGCGCCTTTGCAGGAGGCTGCAGTGGCAGGCCTTAGCTTCGGTGAGGATTATTACCGGGAACTCAACATCCTCTATACCGAAAAGCGAAATTATTTTCTTGCCGGCCTTGACAGGATAGGCTTGAAACATAACGCACCTCAGGGCACATATTTTGTTTTGATCGACATCAGTGATTTTCTTGCCTTGGAGCAGTTCAAGGGCTATACCGATCTGGAATTCTGCGAATGGCTAATCCGTGAGATCGGCGTGGCAGCGGTGCCGGGCTCCAGCTTTTTCAGAGAGCCGGTAAACGATCTTATAAGGCTTCATTTTGCCCGTGGCAGGGAAGTCCTTGATGAAGCTCTGAACAGGCTTTCAAAATTGGATCAGCTGCTGAAATAAAATAAGCAAGGGGGAACCGCAATGCCTGTCTGGAACCCTTGGCATGGCTGCCATAAAATAAGCCCCGGCTGCATGAACTGCTATGTCTACCGCAGAGATGAATCCGTCGGCAGAGACACAAGCATAGTTTCCAAAACTCAGGACTATGATCTTCCTCTGAAGAAAAACAGGGCCGGGGAATACAAGCTCAAACCGGATGACGGAGTTGTTTTTGCCTGCATGACCTCTGATTTCTTTCTGCCTGATGCCGACGAATGGCGGGCAGGCTGCTGGGATATCATCAGAGAACGCAGTGACCTTCATTTTCATATCATCACAAAGCGTATAGACAGATTTACCGAGTGTGTGCCGGAGGATTGGGGTCATGGCTGGGATAATGTTACTATATGCAGCACCTGTGAAGATCAGGAAAGAGCAGACCACAGACTGCCTATCCTGCTTGAGGCACCGATCAGGCACAGAGAGATCATATCAGAGCCGATGCTGGGAGAGCTTGACCTTGAAAAGTATCTGATGACCGGCCTAATAGAGCACATCACCTGCGGAGGAGAATCCGGCGATAAAGCCAGGCCCTGCGATTTCAGGTGGGTCAAGGAGCTCAGGCGCCAGTGCGTGAGAGCAGGCATTCCCTTTACCTTCTAGCAGACCGGTGCGGTTTTTATCAAGGACGGAAGGCTTTATCATATCGACAGAAGGCTTCAGATGTCTCAGGCAAAGCGTTCCGGCTACAGCTACATTCCCGGTACCGGCTGCGCTGATGCCATCAGGTACTCACTGCCCGACAGAAACGATCTGTTCAGCCGGCTTTCAAGATCGGATTTCAGAAGCAGGTTCCGCCTCTCAGACAAGGATAAGGAATACATCACAGCAAAGGGGCTTGATGTTATAAGGGCTCATGCTGCTGATTTTGTGGAAAAGAAGCTTGCCCCGGAAAATCCCCCGAAGGACGGCAGGCAAACTCCCATGCGGGGCCACCCCGTATTTACAGCCCAGCACGCCACCGCCTGCTGCTGCAGGGGCTGCCTTGAGAAATGGCACAATATCCCCTCCGGGAAGGTGCTTGACAAGCAGGAGCAGGAATACATTGTGTCCGTTTTATTGGACTGGATAGTTAAGGAATACAACAGCTGAATATACAGCGAGAGGGTACAGCATTTTGATTGCTGCACCCTCTTTTCATAACATCTCATCAAATATCCCGCCCTCTAAGCTGACGATCGCTTTTATGTCCAGGCTCTGCCCGGTTAGATCTTTATCCCCGGAGTAGAAGATAAGCTTTTTGAATGTGCTGTCCACCCGCTTCACCTGGCCTGTAAAGCTTTTGTAGCTGCCTCCGGCTTTGTATTTGTCCGGAAGAAAATATGTCACTGTCACCTCCGGGCGGTAGCCCTCGTCTATCATGGCTGTTAGCAGCATATAGCGGCGGTCAAGCTCCGCCTTGGCATCTTCGGGGAGCTCTGCCATGTCGTCGGTCAGTCTGCCGGTCTCTGCGATCACCTCGTCATAGCCGGTCAGGGCAGCGAAGGGCGAAAACTGGGCCGCTCTGTCATAAAGGCTCATATGCTTCCTGTTTGCCGACTTGTGATGCGGCAGGTCTATAATGTCGCTGTAGGGAAAATTCTTATCCATGCTCTCACCTCAATCCGCCTTGTGCCCGCCGATCTGTCCGTTGCGTTCTATGGTAGTGCCGCCCTCAAGGAAATTCATTCCTTTCAGCAGGGCGTTCTTGCCGTACTTTGCGTGTATTTTCAGCGTAGCCTCCTGCAGACGGTGCTCACGCTCCTCGGCTTTTTTTGCCTCGATACGCTCCTTTTCCTGCTGCTCCGGGTCTGTGAAAAAATCCAGCTGGACAGGCTCCTCTTCCGGGATCTCCTTCCTGAGAATGACTCCCTCTGCCACCACATACATTCGTCTTAGCAGAAGCTCAGGGTCAACTATTCTGTCATACAGCCGCAGCACTGCCGCACACATCAGCTGGGAGGAGCTGGTGTAGTGATCGAGGTTCTCGGTGCCGTGGGCGTGCTTGGGAACGAGCCTGCCGTAATAGTCTCTGGCAACAGGGCCGCTGTAATTGTATCCCTGCTCACCGGCCAGGCTCATTCTGTCATACCCCACTGTAAGTGTTATTTTCTTGGTGACAACTCCCTTTCTGACCAGATCGAGAGACAGCAGCTCCATCATCTCATGCACTATGAGCCGCCCTTTCTCAAAGCTGTAGGGCTCCTTTAAGACCTGCCCGGAGGATATTGATTTTGCAGATGGCTTGTAGCTCTTTATGACCGGGATAGTTGTGGGCTCCCAGCCCCAGGCGTGGTCGATTATAAGCTCCGCATTGATGCCGAAGACCTTGTAGAGCCTGCTTTCCATATACTGGTCCAGCGAAGCCCTTGCCACATCTCCCATTGTGTACAGGTGCATGGCTTCCAGCTTCCGGCTTATGCCCCCGCCTATACGCCAGAAATCCGTCAGGGGTCTGTGGGTCCATAGCAGCTCTCTGTATTTGCGCTCGTCGATCTCCGCTATGCGTACGCCGTCCTTGTCAGCAGGGGAGTGCTTTGCCACGATATCCATACAGATCTTTGCAAGGTAGAGATTGGTACCTATCCCGGCGGTGGCAGTTATGCCGGTTTCGTAAAGCACATCTCTTATCATCGTCATAGCCAGCTCATGGGCGGACATATTATAAGCAGCAAGATAGCCTGTCACGTCCATAAAGACCTCGTCAATGCTGTACACCACGATATCCTCAGCACTGATATATTTCAGATAGATAGAATATATCCTGCTGCTGTATTCCTCATAAAGCCTCATTCTCGGCGGGGCTGTTATATATGACAGCTCCAGTGAGGGGTCAGCATTCAGGGCCTCTGCATCAAAGGAGGCGCCTGAAAACTCATACTGCCCCGCATCGTTTTTCTTTATCTTTCCGCTTTGGACAGCCAGCCGCAGCCGGTTTCTGTTGACAGCCTCCACCTGCCGGATCACCTCAAATAGCCTTGCCCTGCCTGAGATGTCATAAGCTTTCAGGCTCGGAGAAACTGCCAGGCAAATTGTCTTTTCAGTGCGGCTTTCGTCAGCCACCACAAGGTTTGTTGTCAGAGGGTCAAGGTTTCTTTCGGCGCACTCGCATGAGGCATAGAAGGACTTTAAGTCAATAGCGATATACGTTCTCTCACCCATAAAGCGCACCTCCTGCTTTTCAGCTTGCTGTCATCACATACCAGCGCCCTATCCTGCTGGCAAAGGTAGAATCGGCAGGCTCGAAATATAAATGCTTTTCCTCGCCCCGGATCATTACCGTAAAGCAGAACCCGCTGCAATCGTCACGGTAAACATTTGCCGGACGAAAATCCTTCACCTTGTCTATCTTGAAGGTGCGTCCGTCGCTCCAGGTAACTGACCTTGGCTGCATATATCCGGTGGAATCAAAATCCGTGCTGACCTTGACATAGACCTTTTCCTTTTTGCTCTTATCAACAGCCATATAGCTCACCCCTCAAACCAATTGTTTTTGGGCAGCAAGATATCTCTCGGTATCAGCCTCAGACGCAACATCATTCTCGTCCAGCACACCGACAACCTTACCGATGAAAAACACATTATCATCTTCTGTAAAAGTCATTGTCCTGTATCTCTTGTTAAAGGAATGAAGCCCGTCCGGCTGATATTCTTTTATAAATGCCTCGTTGCCCTTCATGAATGCTCCTACCTCACCGGGCTGGATCTCGCCGCAGTCCGGGAAGTGTTTTATCAGCACCATATCGCCGTTGTGGTATTCCGGCTCCATGCTGCTGCCGTTTACTGAAAAGACGTAATCCGCCTTATCCACCGGCGCCGATGAATAGAGATATATAGGCTCTCCCTCGTCCTCAATATCGGCAGGGTCTCCGATGCCGGCAGCCAGCCGGCGGGTGAAGTATGTGAGCCTTGTGACCCTGCGGCTGCTCATAGTCTCAGCCTGGCCGAGACTGTCCACCAGCCCTTCAACTGCAAGCTTGTGCCCCTCTGAGAGCTCCTGATATTTTGAAACGAGCCGCTGCTCTCTGTCAGAGTATATCTGCGTCGGATCCTCAAGGCCGAACAGCTCATACAGGCTTATGCCCAGCGCTTTGCAGATCGGCACCAGCACATTCAGATTAGGCTTGGATATGCCGTTCTCCCAGTTGCTGAGAGTGTTCGCCGCAATACCGAGCCTTTTAGCTAATTCTCTCTGCTCCATGCAGCGCAGTTCTCTGTATTTGCGGATACTTCTGCTGACGATGTTCAGCTCCTTGCCGGCTTTTGCATCAGCGTTTCCGTCAACTTTTTTGCGAGCCATACCAAATGCTCCTTTCCGTCGATCACAAGTTCTTCCGGATGTGCGGTTTTATTGTTTTGTTATAATAGCCTTTATCCCTGTTAGTATTATATCACAAGAAATCCGAATTGTCAAGAGCAAAATGCAACATCAAAATCAAAAATCTTGTACTGACATGATCGGACACATGACCGCCGGGGGCCTTAGCATCAATGGGATAATAAATGTATATGAAACGCCGGATAATATATATTTTGCACAAATATTTTTTCTGAAATCGTTTAACGCAGAAATTAGTTATTGACTTGGAAAAACAGTTGTGTTATACTGCAATTGACCCAAGAAAGAACAGGAGGAAATACTATGAGCAGTGCAAATATATTTGAAAAAAACAAGACCCGTGCAGAGGCCCGCTATCAGGAGCTGCTGACGAGAAAGAATCACCCTACAGATTTTTATAACGGCATCTATGAGAGGTATGCCTATCCGGTGCTGACTGCCAAGCACACCCCGCTTATCTGGAGATATGATTATAACCCTGAGACCAACCCTTATTTTATGGAAAGGCTTTCAGTAAATGCTGTGCTCAACAGCGGAGCGCTGTATATGAACGGAAAATACTATCTCGTGGCAAGAGTGGAGGGCAATGACAGAAAATCCTTCTTTGCCGTAGCCGAGAGCGACAGCCCGGTGGACGGCTTCCGCTTCAGAGACTATCCTGTACGCCTGCCGGACACCTGCCCGGAGGAGACCAATGTTTATGATATGCGCCTGACCCGGCATGAGGACGGCTGGATATACGGCGTGTTCTGCTCCGAGAGCAAGGACACTTCATCTGACGATCTTTCCGCTGCCAATGCTGCTGCCGGGATAGTCCGCACCAAGGACCTTGAAAACTGGGAGCGCCTGCCGAATCTCATTTCAAAATCTCCCCAGCAGAGAAATGTAGTGCTGCACCCTGAATTCGTTGACGGCAAATATGCCTTTTATACCCGCCCCCAGGACGACTTTATAAGCACCGGCTCCGGCGGAGGGATATGCTTTGCTCTCTGCGAGGATATAACCGACCCTGTGCTCTGCACCGAAGAAAAGGTGATCTCTCCCAGAAGATACCATACTGTGACTGAGGTCAAAAACGGTGCCGGCGCAGTTCCTATCAAGACTCCGAGGGGCTGGATACATATTGCTCACGGCGTGAGAAATACAGCTGCCGGTCTGAGGTATGTTATCTATGCCTTTGCCACTGCTCTTGATGACCCCTCAAGGATTATCGCCGAGCCCTCCGGCCTGCTGATAGCTCCCCACAGCTATGAGCGTCTGGGAGATGTTTCAAATGTTGTTTTCACCAACGGCGCAGTCGTGAACGAGAAGAATGAAGTCTACATTTATTATGCCTCCTCCGACACAAGGGTACACGTCGCCTCCACCACAATAGACAAGCTTATCGACTATACCTTTAACACCCCCTCTGACCCGCTGAGAAGCGTTGACTGTGTCAAGCAGCGCTGCCAGCTTATTGACAGAAATCTGGAATACCTTAATTCTCATAAATAAACCTGCCAGCATACCGCCGCCGTTTTCGGTGACGGTTTGCTTTTGTGAAAGGAGCATATATGAAATACCGGGCTGTAGTGTTTGATTTTGACCTGACCCTTGCTGATTCCTCTAAGGCTATAATAGCCTGCTACAAGCACACCCTTGGCAGGTTCGGATATAAAATACCCTCTGACGGGGAGATATTTGCTACTATCGGAAAGACTCTCCTTGATTCCTTTGATATCCTGACAGGCATACCGGGGAACCCTCAGCGTGAGGAGATGCGGGCAGAGTATGTTAAAAAGGCCGACACCTGCATGGCTGCCGAAACAGAATTTTACCCTGATGCTATAGCTCTATTGCAGGTGCTGTGCAATGCCGGTATAAAGACGGCTATAGTTTCTTCAAAGATGAAATACCGCATTGAGGAGACCTTTATGCTTCATACCGGCTGTGTGCCGGTGGACGAGATCATCGGCCTGCATGATATGACATCTCCCAAGCCCGCTCCCGACGGCCTTATACAGGCGTCAATGCTTTTGAATGTCTCCCTGAGTGATATTCTGTATGTGGGTGACAGCCTGATCGACGCCGAGACTGCCGCCAATGCCGGTGTGGATTTTGCAGGTGTTCTGACCGGCCCCAACACCCGCTCGGAGCTGGAAGCCTTCCCTCATGTTTACATCGGAGAGAGCTTAATGGAGATATTCACTTCCATTAATAACAATGAGTAAATATATGCTGAAAATTGTATGAACAAACCTTGATATTCAGCGCCTGAAATGTTATAATATAAAGATGAAGCAAACCCAAAATGATCCCGAAAGGATAGTATAAATATGATAAGAAGTATGACTGGCTTCGGCCGGGAAAGAAGAGTGATCGGCTCAAGAGAGATCTTAGTCGAGATACGCTCTGTGAATCATCGTTACTACGAATTTTCCGCCAAGACCCCAAGGGCTTACGGCTACCTGGACGAGAAGCTCAAGGCCTTTATGCACGATTCTATATCCAGAGGCAAGGTCGAGGTATCGGTTTATATCTATAATCAGGAGGGCGTAAATGCCAATATCGAAATAAACCGGGATATAGCAAGAGGCTACATTGATGCCCTCAGAGGTGCGGCTGACGAGCTTGCTCTGCATGACGATCTGGCACTGACAAGTGTTATGCGTCTGCCTGATGTGTTTACCGTTGTCAAGGTCATCGACGATGAGGAGGAGATCTGGCGGCAGGTCAGCGAGGTGGCTCAGGATGCATTGAAGCATTTTGTGGAGATGCGTGAAACAGAAGGAGCCAAGATGTATGAGGACATCAACTCCCGGCTGGACTTTATCGAGCGCACAGTGACCGAGATCGAAAAGAAAAACCCCGCCTCTGTGGACGCCTACAGGCAAAGGCTCTATGAGAAGATCAAAGAGGTAGTAGGTGACAGAAACATCGACGAGGGCAGGATACTCACCGAGGCTGCTTTGTTCGCTGACAAGATAGCAGTCGATGAAGAAACTGTAAGGCTCAAAAGCCATATCGCCCAGTTCAGGGAACTGCTTAACAGCGGCGAGCCCGTGGGCAGAAAGATAGATTTCCTTATCCAGGAAATGAACCGTGAGGTGAACACCACCGGCTCCAAAACTCAGGAGCTTGAGATCACCCGCATGGTGGTGGATATGAAGGCCGAGATCGAAAAGATCAGAGAGCAGATACAGAATATCGAGTAGGAGCGCAGCTATGAGGCTTGTTAATATCGGCTTTGGAAATATGGTCTCTGCGGGGCGGCTCGTGGCACTGGTAACTCCTGAGTCGGCCCCCGTAAAAAGAATAATCCAGGAGGCGAGAGACAGAGGCTCCCTGATAGATGCCACCTGCGGCCGCCGCACAAGAACAGTGCTGGTAATGGACAGCGATCATGTGGTGCTCTCGGCAGTAGCCCCTGAGACCGTCTGTGCAAGATTTGACAATAATACAACAGAGGTGAGTAATGATGACTGAGCCTAAGATACTGATCGTTTCCGCTCCCTCCGGCTGCGGCAAGGGAACTATACTTCATGAGTTCTTCAATGATAACAAGGTGTTCTATTCTGTTTCCTGCACCACAAGGGCCCCGAGAGAGGGCGAGGTTGACGGAACAGACTACCATTTCTGGACAGTGGAGCAGTTCGACAAGACAGTCGCAGAGGACGGTTTCTTGGAACACGCCGGCTATTCCGATAACCAGTACGGCACATTAAGGCAGCCGGTGCTTGATAATCTGGCCGCTGGGAAGGACGTCGTGCTGGAGATAGAGACACAGGGGGCCTTTCAGGTCAAAGAAAAAAGGCCTGATGCGATCTCACTGTTTATCCTGCCGCCCTCCATTGCGGAGCTTCGCCGCAGGCTTTACAAGCGGGGAACTGAAACTCCCGAGAAGATAGAAAAGCGTGTTGCCGCCGCTGCCGGCGAAATAGAAAGATCTACAAGTTATGATTACGTTATTATGAATGACGACCTTAAAGATGCTCTGAGAGATTTCAAAACAGTCTATGACGCCGCCAAGAACGGTGACGGCTCCGCTGACCAATTCAAACCAAGTGATCCGAAAATAATAAATATGATTAATGAGGTGCTTAAAAATGCTTAGACCCGCAGTTGTACAAATTCTTAAAAATAACGAGAGCTATTATTCTCTGGTGCTTGCTGTTGCTAAAAGAGCAAGGCAGATCACCGAGGAAGCTCAGGAGAACAAGGATAAGGCTATACTTAACGAGAAGCCTGTTAAAACCGCCGTTGACGAGCTTGCCTCCGGCGAATACAGAATAATTGAGGACCCCTCACTCAGATAATCCTTTTGGGAGGAATGGCCATGCATGAAAAAATGGTGGTCGCCAAAGTCGCTGTTTCCGGGGCTAACTACAGCTATGACAATGAATATAGCTATATTATCCCGAAGCAGTATCTCGGCAAAATCGTTCCCGGCATAAGAGTCGTTGTGCCCTTCGGCCACGGCAACAAGCATATGATAGGCTTTGTCACAAGGCTGCATGACCTTGATATACCTGACGAAAGAATAAAGCCGCTTATCAGCCCCGCCGAGGAGGAGCCCCTGATAAATGATGAAATGCTGAGGCTGATCTTCTGGCTAAAGGAAACTACCTTCTGCACCTTTTTTGATGCCTTCAGAAGTGTTGTTCCTGCGGGCTTCGGGTATAAGCTTTCGGTACATTATACCGCAGCCAATGCCGCTATTGATGAAAGCGAGCTTACACAGCAGGAGCTCAATGTGCTCATATTTGTGAAGAACGCAAAAACTCAGCGGGAGATCGATGAGTTTCTGGATTTCGCCGCTCAGCCGAAGCTAAAGGACATTGTGGCATCATTGGTGGATAAGGGCTGCCTTGAGATCAACGACCGGTTCTCCAGACGGGTCGGAGATGCCTCTGTAAAGATGCTCAGGCTGAACAGCAGCTACCTTGAAGCAGTCGGCACTGCCGCAGAGCAGGAGCTCACGCCTAAGCAAAGGCGGGTCGTTTCAATGCTTAATGAGTACGGCTGCGCTTCTGTTAAAGAGATAATGTATATGACAAGCTGCACTCAGGCGCTTATCAGCCGAATGAAAAAGCTTGGAGTTGTGGACGAGTTTGAAAACGAGATCCTGAGAGACGCTATCGGTAAGCTCGGTGAACAGAAGGACCCTAAGACTATCAGCCTTAACGATGAACAGCAGGCAGCCTATGAGGGCATAATGGAGCTTGTAAAGGCCGGGCAGCCCTCCGGCGCATTGCTTTACGGTGTTACCGGCAGCGGCAAGACTGCTGTGTTTTTCAGGCTGATAGATTCTGCTCTTGACTGCGGAAAAACTGCCATGCTGCTTGTACCGGAAATATCTCTTACCCCGCAGATGCTCAAAAGGTTCAAGACCTATTTCGGGAGCAAGGTGGCTGTGCTCCATTCCTCACTTTCACTGGGCCAGCGCAACGACGAATTCAAGCGTATCCGCTCCGGAGACGCCAAGATAGTTATAGGCACAAGAAGCGCTGTGTTCGCCCCCTTGGAAAATATCGGCATTATAATCATCGACGAGGAGGGGGAGCACACCTATAAATCCGAAAGCTCTCCCCGCTACCACGCAAGAGATGTGGCTATAAAACGCTGCGGCGACCATAATGCGGTGCTGGTAATGGCATCGGCAACACCATCTCTGGAGACCTTTTATAACGCCAAGATCAAAAAACGCTTCCATTTCTTTGAAATGAAAAAGCGCTATGCAGATGCGGTGCTGCCGAAGGTGGAGATAGTTGATATGGCGTATGAGGGCGGGAAGCTTCTGAGCGACACCCTGAGTGCCAGGCTGCAGGAGACTCTTGACAATAATGAGCAGGCGATACTGCTGCTGAACAGGCGGGGCTTTACCACCTATATTTCCTGCCTGGACTGCCGCAAGCCCATAAGCTGCCCTAATTGTGAGCTGCCCCTTACTTACCATAAAAAGAACAATAAGCTTATGTGCCACTACTGCGGCTTCTCAATGGATAATGTTTCCAAATGCCCCGACTGCGGCTCCGACCACTTGCATACCGGCGGTGTGGGCACCCAGAAGATAGAAGCCGAGCTTGCGGAGAAATTCCCGAAGGCAAGGCTCCTTAGAATGGACGCCGATACGATCTTTTCCCGCTACTCCTATGAGGAGTATTTCAAGGACTTTGAAAACGGCAAGTATGATATCCTGCTTGGAACACAAATGATAGCCAAGGGCTTGAATTTCCCGAATGTTACGCTTGTAGGAGTTGTGTCATTGGATAAAGCGCTGTTCACAGGGGATTTCAGGAGCTATGAGAGGACCTTCTCTCTGCTGACACAGGTTGCAGGCAGAAGCGGCCGGGGCGATAAGCCGGGGACTGCATATTTGCAGACCTATGTTCCCGATCATTTTGTTCTGAACCTTGCAGCCAAGCAGGATTACGACGAGTTCTTTGAGGAGGAGATCGCCCTCAGAAAGGCACTGATATATCCGCCATTCTGCGACGTGTGCGTTATAGGCTTTGCAAGTGCAATGGAAAGTCAGGCGATCGATGCCTCAAACTGGTTTGCCAAGGAGCTGGCTAAAAAAGCTGATGAAATGAGAGCTCAGGGGGCAAAGCTCCCGATACGAGCTCTCGGCCCTGCACCCTGCACCCTTGGGAAGATCAATAATAAATACCGCTACCGGCTGATACTCAAATGCCGCAGCACCAAGGATTTCAGAAGCTGCATCAGAGAGATGCTGCTGGCATATTATAAAAACAAGAATTTCCGGGCCGTCAGCATCTATGCTGATATAAACGGCGATATAGGAATTTAGGATAGGAGTAATTATGGCTATTAGAAATATCTTAAACAAGAGAGACGAATCCCTCCACAAGGTCTGCAAGCCTGTGGTAAAGTTTGACGAGAAGCTGCATATCCTGCTTGACGATATGGCAGAGACCCTTGCTCAGGCTCAGGGCGTAGGGCTTGCTGCACCGCAGGTCGGCATTCTCAGAAGGCTTGTCATAATTGATGTATATGACGGCACCGGCGTTCATGAGCTTATCAATCCGGAGATCATCGAAGCCTCAGAGGAGACCCAGAGAGTGCAGGAGGGCTGCCTTTCCTGCCCGAATGAATGGGGCTATACAATTCGCCCGAAGAAGGTAAAATTCAAGGCGCAGGACAGAAACGGCGAGTGGTACGAAATGGAAGTCGAGGACCTTTTTGCCCAGGCTGTCTGCCACGAGCTCGATCATCTTGACGGTATACTTTTCCTTGACAAGGTGGTTGAGTTTATTGACCCGGAGGAATTAAAGAACTGACAGAGGAGTTAAAGCATGAATGTTATTTTTATGGGCACCCCGGATTTTGCTGTCGAAGCCCTGAAAATGCTCTATGAGAAGCATAATGTGCTTGCGGTATTTACTCAGCCGGACAAGCCCAGGGGCAGAGGATATTCTCTTACTCCGCCGCCTGTAAAGGTGGAAGCACTGAAGCATAACACTCAGGTGTTCCAGCCGGAGAGCCTCAGAAAGGCCGGAGCAGAGGAATATTTAGCTAAGATCAGAGAACTTGCTCCTGATTGCATAGTTGTGGCTGCCTACGGGCAGATACTTCCCAAGGAGCTGCTTGAGATACCGAAATACGGCTGTGTCAATATCCATGCGTCCCTGCTTCCGAAGCACAGGGGAGCGGCGCCTATCCAGCGCTCGATCATGGAATGCGACAAGACCACCGGCATCACTACAATGCAAATGGACGTGGGCCTTGATACCGGTGATATACTCGAACAGCAGGAACTGGAAATAGGCCAGAACGAAACAGCCGCAGAGCTTTTTGACAGACTTGCCGTTCTTGGCGGTGAACTGCTGCTGCAGACACTGACGGGCATTGAAAACGGAGAGATAACTCCCAGAGCTCAGGCGGATACCGGGATAGAACCCACTTATTCAGCAAAGGTGACCAAGCAGGAGTGCCCTATAGATTTCAGCAAAAAGGTTTTTGAAGTCCACAGGCATATTCTTGGTCTATCTGACTGGCCCTGTGCATATACTGTTTATAACGGAAAGCGATTGAAGGTCTACCGTTCGGAGATCGTTTCGGATAAGGCACCCGGCAAGCCTGCCGGAACACTTATGAGCAAGACAAGCTTCGACATTGCCTGTGCTGACGGTGTTATCCGTTTCACCGAGGTCCAGGCGGAGGGCGGCAAGCGCATGAAAGCTGCCGATTACCTCCGGGGAAACCCCTTGAAGGGCGATGAGGTGTTTGAGTAAATGGCGGGGGCTCGCAGCTTTGTAATAAAGCTCCTTTGCAAAATGGAGAGCAGCGCTTCTTACTCCAATCTGCTGCTTGACAAGGCCCTTTCACACTCACTGCTCTCTGAGCAGGATAAGCGCTTCGCATCGGCACTGTTTTATGGCACTCTTGAACGCAGCTACACTCTTGATGCGGTCATTGCTGCACATCTGAGGTTTCCGAAGGACAAGCTCTCGAATGAAGTGAGAAATATCCTCCGGACAGGACTTTACCAGCTTTTGTATATGGACTCAGTACCTGACAGCGCAGCAGTCGATGAAAGCGTTAAGCTGGCAAAGCGTTTAAGAAATCCCGCCCTTGCAGGATTTGTAAACGGCGTGCTCAGAAGCTTTATCAGAGAGGATAAGCAGCTCCCCAAGGGGCAGAGCAAGGCGCAGCAGCTTTCGATAGAATATTCCTGCCCGCAGTGGCTCACTGAAAAATGGCTGAGAGAATACGGCGAGCAGACTGCATTGGCAATGCTTTCAAGCTCTCTCGGGCAGGCACCGACCACCGTAAAGGTCAACACCTTGAAGATGCCCATTGAAGATATAATAAGCCTGCTGGCTGCCGACGGCTTTAAGGTCAAGGCAGCTGAGCCGGTAAAGGACGCACTCTATGTCAGCGGCGGAAGCATTGAGCAGAGCAGAGCCTATAAAGCGGGCCTTGTTCATGTTCAGGATATAAGCTGTATGCTTTGCTGCATGGCTCTTGACCCTGCGGAGGGACAGACAGTTCTGGATATATGCTCCGCTCCCGGGGGAAAGGCCTTTACAGCTGCGGAGATGATGAATAACAAGGGAAGGCTCCTTGCCTTTGACCTGCACGAAAACCGTGTGAGACTTATCAAAAGCGGTGCTGAACGTCTTGGACTTTCGATAATTGAGGCAATGCCAAATGACGGCAAGTGCTTTAACGAAAAGCTGCCCATGGCTGACCGTGTGCTCTGTGACGTGCCCTGCTCCGGACTGGGTGTTATAAGGCGCAAGCCGGAGATCAAATATAAGTCACCGGAGGAGTTTGAAAGGCTGCCGCAGATACAGTATGAGATACTGTCTGTATCTTCGGGTTATGTCAAGGCAGGAGGCAGGCTTGTTTATTCCACCTGCACCCTTTCAAGAGCTGAGAATGACGAGGTGGCTGAAAGGTTCCTTTCGGAGCATCAGGACTTTGTGCCGGCAGAGCTTCCAAAGGAGCTTTCAAGCAGCTGTAAGGTGACTATCACTCCTGACAGGTTCTACTCCGACGGCTTTTTCATAGCAGCGTTTACCAGAAAGAGGTGAGCTTATGTATCTTGACGATGACGGAAGAATTGATATTCTCTCCCTGACCCTTGAGGAGCTTACCGCTGAGATCCTGAAAATGAATGAGAAGGCTTTTCGGGCTAAACAGATCTATTCATGGCTCCATGTTAAGCGTGTCACAGATTTTTCTCAAATGTCAGATATTTCTGCACAACTGAGAGACGAGCTTGGACGGAAATTTTGTATAAAATCACTATTTATAGTCAAAAGACTTGAATCTAAGAGGGATAATACTGTAAAATATCTATATAGGCTTTCTGACGGAAACCATATTGAAACAGTCCTTATGGAGTACGAGCATGGGAATACCGTTTGTGTGTCCACACAGGTGGGCTGCAAAATGGGCTGCCGCTTCTGTGCCTCCACTATCGCAGGCTATAAGCGGGACCTTGCTCCCAGTGAGATACTCTCCCAGATATACACTGCCGAAAGAGACAGCGGCAGAGCTATCGGCGGGGTAGTGCTTATGGGCATCGGAGAGCCGCTGGATAATTATGACAATGTTATACGCTTCTTAGAGCTCCTCAGTTCAAAGGAAGGAATGAATATGTCACTTCGCCATGTTTCACTTTCCACCTGCGGGCTGGTGCCTAAGATATATGAGCTTGCAAAGCTGAAGCTTGGTGTGACACTGTCTATATCGCTGCACGCCTCTGATAACAAGTCAAGAAGCGAGATAATGCCAGTCAATGACAGGTATGACATCAACGAGCTCCTTACAGCCTGCCGTGAGTATTTTAAACAGACCGGCAGACGCATCTCATTTGAGTATGCGCTCATAAACGGGCACAATGATTCCTATGAGGACGCAAAGCGCCTTGCGAAGCTGCTTGGTGACTTTGTGTGCCATATCAATATTATCCCTGTCAATAAAATAAAGGAAAGAAACTTTACATCAGATAGAAAAAGCGCCCAGCGCTTCAGAGGCTATCTGGAACAGCTTGGTCTCAATGCGACCGTCAGGAGGACCCTTGGCGCCGATATTGACGCTGCCTGCGGCCAGCTGAGACGAGAATATGAGATCTGAATGAAGGGTGGTGAGCCGCTTGTTTTTAGCATCAAAAACCGATATAGGCCGAAAGCGTGATGAAAATCAGGACAGAGTGCGCTGCGGTTTCCTCGGAGATAATATTTCCTTGTCCATAGTCTGCGACGGCATGGGCGGAGCCCTTTCAGGCGGCGTCGCCAGTGAGGAAGCGATCAATACTATTTATAACCGCATCTCACAGAACTTCCGCCCTGATATGTCACATAACTCAATAAGAAATCTTATGCTTACAGCAGTCCACGCTGCCAATACTCTTGTGTTTGAAAAGAGCCGGGAGGATATTGATAAAAACGGCATGGGCACCACCTGTGTTGCTGCGCTGGTAGTCGGAAGGCACTGCTATGTTGTGAATGTGGGAGACAGCCGCTGCTACCTGATGACTGAAGGAGTCACCGGCCAGATAACCACAGACCACACCTATGTGAGAATGCTCTATGAAAAGGGGCAGATCACAGAGGAGGAGCTAAAAACTCACCAGATGAGAAATGTAATAACCCGAGCAGTCGGAGTTGAGGCTGATGTTGATGTTGACTACTTTGAGTTTGAACCGGAGTGCAATTTCACGCTGCTGCTTTGCTCTGACGGGCTTTCAACCTACTGCTCGAATGAAATAATGTACGGCTTTGTGTTCGGCAAAAACCTTGACCACGCCGTTACAGACCTGATAAACTATGCTAACGAACAGGGCGGCAAGGATAATATCTCAGTCGCACTGGTTGCAAATTAAGATGTAGAACAAGACAGACTTTAATGCTTAGGAGTTGAAATTATGGATTCTAATATCGGCAGAAAGCTTGACGGGCGTTATGAGATCACCGAGCTGATCGGCGTCGGCGGCATGGCTGATGTCTATAAGGCTACCGACCTTATGGAAAACCGGGTTGTGGCAGTAAAAATACTTAAAGCGGAGTATTCCGAAAATGAGGAATTCCTCAGGCGCTTCCGCAACGAGAGCAAGGCTATCGCAGTGCTGTCGCACCCGAATATTGTCAAGATCTACGATGTCGGCTTTACTGATGAGATTCAGTTTATCGTCATGGAATATATCGACGGCATTACCCTGAAGGAGCTGCTGGAGCAGCAGGGAGTGCTTCGCTGGAAGGACGCACTCAAATTTGTGGTACAGATCCTGAAGGCTCTGCAGCACGCACACGATAAGGGCATTGTCCACCGTGACATCAAGCCGCAGAATATCATGCTTTTCCCTGACGGCAATATCAAGGTCATGGATTTCGGCATTGCAAGGTTTTCCCGTATCGACGGCAAGACACTGTCTGATAAGACCATAGGCTCTGTTCATTACATATCTCCTGAGCAGGCCAAGGGTGAAATGACCGACGAGCGCTCTGACATCTACTCTGTGGGCGTTATGCTCTATGAGATGCTTACAGGACGCAAGCCCTTTGACGGCGATACTCCTATAGCAATTGCTGTAAAACATATGCAGGAGAATGCTGTTCCTCCAAGAGAGATCATGCCTTCTATACCTGAATCTCTGGAGGAGATTGTGCTTCATGCTATGGAGCGCTCTCCTGCGAGACGCTATCAGTCAGCGGCTGAAATGATAAGCGATATAAGCGCCTTTATGGTGAATCCCTCTATCGTCTTCGGCTACAAGACAACTCCTGCCGCTGATGCTCCCTCAAAGATGTTCAAGCCCGTTATCGACGATGATGAGGATTATGACGACGAGGACGAGGAATATTACGAAGATGAAGAAGAAGACGACGAGGAGGAAGAGGACGACGGCAAGAAACGTTCCTATGTTATTCCGATACTCCTGGCTGTAACTGTTGCAGTTGTTATGATCGCTGCCGGTGTTATCGCTTATTCTGTCATCAACAGCTTCGCAGGCCCCGGAACACGTAATTCAAATGTTTTGATACAGAACTTTGTCGGACAAAGCTTCGCAAGAGTACGTCAGGAATACGGCGATAAGCTCACCTTCAACCAGAAGGAAGAGTGGAGCACCGATTACCCGGAGGGCGTTATTATCGAACAGTCTGTTACCAATAAGACCGTCCGTACCGGCTTCACCCTTGACATAACCATCAGTAAGGGCCCCCGTATGATCGAAGTCCCTGATATGTCGAAGAAGAGTGAGAGCGTTGCTGTCAGTGAGCTCAAGAGCGCTGGCTTTATTCCGATGACCAAGGAAATGTACGATGATACAGGCGCAATACCTGCCGGAATGGTCATCAAGACAGAGCCCGAGGCCGGAAAGCTTCACGCCGCCGGTTCGCAGATCACTGTGTTCATAAGTCAGGGCCAGATGGAGAGTCAGGTAAGAGTACCTAATGTTGTGGGCATGACTCAGGATAAGGCTATCAAGGCTATTACCGAGAATAAGCTGACAGCCAATGTTGTTGAGGTAAAGCAGGAAGGCAACAAGGGCAAGGTCGTTGACCAGAACAGAGCCGAAGGAGACTTTGTAAATAAGGGCACAGAGATCACTATTTACGTTTCCACCGGTGAGGTCGATCCTACCGAAGCAAGGATCCCTGTTCCAATGCCGGAGGGCGTTCGTGGCTCCTACACTATCCTTATCTACCGTGACGGAACAGTAGTTGATACTCAGAAGGTAGACGAAGCTCTGACAGTTGCAGGTTCCTATGTCAATGTTACTGTTTCAGGCAAGAAGAAGGAAACTATTACCATAAGCATCAGAAATGACGCAAGCAACAAGACAGTAAACAACTATGCTACCTATGAAGTAAACTACGAAACCGGTGAGGTCAAGCTTGACGGCTCTGCCAAGACCCAGGAGCTTATCAATATCACACCTACCACCACGACCACTACTACCACAGCTTCTGCAACCGTCACAACTCCTGAGACCACTGCGGCTCCTGTACAGACCACTCCGGAGCCTGTTGTGACCACTGCCGAGCAGCCCGCTGAGAATCCTCAGGGCAATTAATAACAGTAAGCATGAAGGGTATTATTACAAAAACTATCGGAGGCCTCTACACCGTGGAAGCCTCCGACGGTGTTTATGAATGTAAGGCCAGAGGCATCTTCCGCAAGCGGGGGATCTCGCCTGTCTGCGGAGACAGAGTTGAGATCTCCTTTGAGAACGACGGCATGGGCGTCATTGATGAAATTGAAGAAAGGCGCTCTCTGCTTATCCGCCCGCCGCTGGCTAATCTGGACAGACTTTTCTTTGTCTCCTCCTCCTGCGAGCCGCAGCCAAACCTGCTGCTGCTGGATAAGTTTATCGCAATAGCAGAGTACAAGCATATTGAGCCGGTCGTGGTTTTCACCAAGGCCGACAAGCTGGACCCTGCGGATTATATAAAGATCTATGACCGGGTAGGCATCAGGACGGTATCAGTTAATAATGTCACAGGTGAGGGAAGCGAAAGAGTAAGAGAACTGCTCACCGGAAAGCTCTCGGCCTTTACAGGAAACACAGGCGTGGGGAAATCCTCTCTGATGAATAACATCTTTCCGGGGCTGGTGCTGGCTACCGGTGAGATCAGCCGCAAGCTGGGCCGTGGCCGCCACACCACCCGCCATGTGGAGCTCTATAAGCTTGAGGGCGGCGGCTATGTGGCCGATACCCCGGGCTTTTCAAGCTTTGATACCAACCGCTATGACATTATTTTCAAGGACGAGCTGGCGGATTGCTTTGTGGAATTCAGGGAATATTTCGGCAAATGCCGGTTCGGAGATTGCAGCCATACCTCTGAAAAGGGCTGCGCTGTGATAGATGCAGTTGATCAGGGGCTGATCCCACGGTCCAGGCATGAAAGCTATATTGCCATGTATGAGGAAGCCTCCAAGCTGAAAGAATGGGAGTATAAAAAATGAGCAGATGCTGTGTAGTATTTGGCGGCGGTGACCCGGTGAGTGCTGATATTGTCAAAGCAGAGCTTTCGGGCGGGGAGTATCTTATTGCTGCGGACAGCGGCTACAGATTGATGCAGCAGCTTTCCCTTGAGCCGGAGCTTATTATCGGAGATTTTGATTCGGCTCCTGAACCCGAAACCCCTAACAAGCAGGTATTTCCTGTAGAAAAGGACGACACTGACCTGATGCTTGCAATAAAGGCCGGGCTGTCTGCCGGCTGCAAAAGCTTCAGGCTTTTTGGTGTCACCGGCGGCAGGCTTGACCATACCGTTGCAGCGATACAGTCTCTTGCTTATCTTTCTGAGCATCAGGCCTTTGGAGAGATCATCTCCGACAACGAAAGAATAGCCCTGCTTGCTCCCGGAAAGCATACCGTCCCAAAGCGTGAGGGCTATACACTTTCTCTTTTTGCCTACACAGAAAGTGTCCGGGGGCTGTCTGTCAGAGGGGTAAAGTATAAGGCAGAAAACATAACTCTGACAAACTCTTTCCCGCTTGGAGTGTCAAATTCGATCACTGACGCAGAGGCCGGGATCAACTTTACTGACGGCTGCCTTCTTGTTATAGCTTCAAGGCTGTGAGCAAAAGAATGCTCTTTTGCATAATATGTATTATCACGCAATAGGAGGTAATACTTATGAAGGTAGTAGTAGTAAAAAGCAACAAGCTGCTCTCAGGCGTCCTGCGGCTTATCTTCGGAATAAAAAAGGAGTCACCGATAGAATAGAATAACAAAAACGGAGCCGGCGCAGATTGCAGGCTCCGTTTTTAGTGCATAAAATAATTAATGCCTATTACTTATCGGCTTGTAATAGGCATTAATTATCTATAGAATTATGAAAGGGATTAGATAATTTCGTAGTTAAGGTTTATTTGTATTTCCTTCTGTGATTATATAATAACACGTCTGTGTGAACCGAATATGAATTTCAGGACCGTTTTTCAGGACTTTTTGAAAAAATTTATTCCGGTGACTGTCCATAGAAAAGGACAAAAAATTAATGCCTACTACTTATCGGCTGTAATAAGCATTAATTTTCTATAGAATTATGAAAGGGATTTTATTCGACGAATCATAAAACTTAAAGCTACAAGCAGATTACAACTTTGTTGTAAGAGGGAAGTGAGGTGAGCCCGGGCTTTAAGTTTTATCATTCGTCAAAGCCTTGTCTTGGGGGTGTGTTCCCTTTGACAACTATATAATAACACGCTTGTGTGAACCGAATATGAATTTCAGGGTAAAAAAACGGATAGCAGGAATATTATTTGATGAATTTTTTGTAAACAAAAAGTATAAAAACGTTAATAACAGGTTCACATCTAACTGTTATAATAACTTTGATTACATTTATTTACATAATATATTATGAAGGAGATGAGCCCATGTTTCAGGTGCTTGTTGTTGAAGACGATACAAGCTTGAGAAAGCTTATGTCAGCTGCTCTCAAACAAAACGGCTATGAGCCCTTTACCGCAGAGGACGGTGTAAAAGCACTGGAGGTCCTGGACCATAATAATATTGACCTTATAATCTCAGATATAATGATGCCTAATATGGACGGCTATGAGCTCACATCACAGCTGAGGCGTGCTAACTATGATCTGCCTATTCTTATGGTAACTGCCAAGGAAAGCTTTGAGGATAAGCAAAAGGGCTTTATGTCCGGAACTGATGATTACATGGTCAAGCCCATAGATGTGAACGAAATGATCCTGCGGGTAGGTGCTCTTCTGCGCCGGGCAAAAATGGCCTCTGAGCACTCACTTGTAGTGGGTGACTGTGTGCTTGATTACGATGCTCAGTCGGTCAGGTTCGGTGCCGGAAGCGCAGAAACTATCCCACAGAAGGAATTCATGCTGCTCTTTAAGCTTTTATCCTATCCCAACAAGATCTTTACCCGCCGTCAGCTGCTTGACGAGCTCTGGGGAATGGAGAAAGACGTGGACGAAAGAACCGTCGATGTTCATATCAAACGTATCCGTGAACGCTATAAAGGGAATCCCAACTTTGATATCATTACAGTGAGAGGGCTCGGATATAAAGCTGTTAAGCTTGTCTAATGGGTGGTGAAGTGATTTGAAGATTAGTCTGCAATTAAAGGTTGCGCTGTTGTTCTTCGGAGTAATGGTCGTTTCTGCATTGGTCGCAATTGTTATCCTTCTTCTGATCTTTAATCCTATTATGAGAGAGAACTCAGAAAACCAGGTGCTCTCTGTGGCTTCAAGTATCAAGCAGCTCCAGCAGACTAAGGATCTCAGTGAAAATGAGATCATATCACTTCTGGCTATTTCTCCTATCGCTATAGAAAAGGTCGATGAAGATAATGACTTTGTGCAGCAGCATAGATATGAGATCCTGCTGAACAACTATTATGTAAAGACTACGGGCATTTTCCCTTCCTCGACAGCCTATATGTCTATTGGCAAAAACTATATTTCCATAACTAACAGCTCTAAGGATAATAACTACTGGGTCATCTATTTTGTGGTAGTCCTTTCGTTTATAATCTGCATTGTTTTCGGCACGCTGATAACTATTCTCATAACGAGATTTCTGCTGCGGCCGATAGATGATATAAGCCGTGCAGCCGCAGAGGTGGCACGAGGAAATTTCTATGTCAGAGTTAAGGAAAACGGTGCCCAGGAGTATAGGGGCTTGCAGAGAAATTTCAATAAAATGGCGGAGGAACTCTCCGGCACTGAGACACTCCGGGGAGATTTTATAAGCAACGTTTCACATGAGTTCAAGACCCCGCTGGCATCTATCCAGGGCTTTGCAAAGCTTCTTCAAAACGATAATCTCTCAGCTGATGACAGGGCAGAGTATACCCAGGTAATTATCGACGAAACTGTTCGCCTGACAAAGCTTGCAACAAATATCCTTAACCTCTCCAAACTGGAAAATCAAACGACTATCGCCAATAAAACAAGATTTTCTATCGACGAGCAGATCAGAAGAATTATCCTTATGCTGGAGCCTGAATGGTCTGCCAAGAATATAGAGCTGGATATTGCTCTCGATGAGGTGAACTATTACGGCAATGAGGACCTTATGGGACAGATCTGGCAGAATATAATCAACAATGCCATTAAGTTTACACCCGTCGGCGGTAATATAAAGGTGCAGCTTTTTCAGACGGCTAATAATATTACAGCCCGCATTTCCGACAACGGCCCAAGCATTTCCAAGGAGATGCAGACTAAGATATTTGAGAAGTTCTATCAGGGAGACCATTCCCGAAAGACTGAGGGAAACGGCCTCGGATTGGCGCTGGTTAGGCGTATCGTTGACCTTTGCGGAGGAAATGTTTTTGCAGAGAACCAGTTTGAGGGCGGGGTTTGCTTTGTGGTGGAGCTGCCTTTTGTTATTGACGATATGATGAATTGAAAGGCGTGAGGCGGCTTGAAGCTGACTGAAGCAGATATTGAAAGAGGCCTGATATATATGGGGAGCCGGGGCAGAGACGCTGATGCCCTTATGCCTCTTGTAACCGAGTGTGCCGATAGACTTAGTAAGGCAATGTTTCCGAGATACACCTGCAGGCTCTTTGAGATCAATGCTTCCGAAGATAGTATCGAGGTGTGCGGAACAGAGCTTGTGCTGCGGGGGCAGTCTATTAAAGAGCATCTTGAAGGCTGCCAAAAATGTGTGCTGCTGTGTGCTACTCTCTCAGCAGGGGCAGACAAGCTCATCAGGCAGCTTGAGGCTGCGGATATGGCTATGGCCTTTGTTACCGATTGCCTGGCAAGCTCAGTCATTGAGACCGTCTGCGATGAGGCAGAGCAGGAAATGCGCTCACGTTTGCCGAAGAGCTATTTTACATGGCGCTTCTCTCCCGGTTACGGCGATCTGCCTCTTGACCTGCAAGGCACCTTTTTAAATGTGCTTGAGGCCCAGAAAAGAATTGGCCTTAACGTCACCGAAAGCGGTATGCTTGTGCCGGCAAAATCTGTAACAGCCGTCATCGGTGTGTCTGACAGGCCGATAGCAAGAGCCAAGCAGGGCTGTGTGGGCTGTAATATGTATAATGACTGTAAATTCCGAAAAGGAGGAGATCACTGTGGATCTTAGGGAATTACTTGATAAAAAGCAGTTTATTTTTCTCGACGGTGCCATGGGTACCATGCTGTTTGAGAAAGGGCTTAAAATGGGGGATATTCCGGAGCTTCTGAATATCACTAAGCCCGAATGGATAATTGATATACACAAGCAGTATATCTCTGCCGGCTCGGATATTTTCTATGCCAACACCTTTGGCGCTAACAGATATAAGCTGGCTAAAAGCGGAAAGAGCGTTGAGGAGGTAGTTAAGGCTGCCATAGACTGCGCCAAAAAAGCCGCTGAGGGAACAGATGCTCTTGCAGCTCTGGACGTGGGCCCGATAGGTCAGCTGCTGGAACCTGCGGGAACACTTTCTTTTGAGGAAGCATACGATATTTTTGCAGAGATCGTCCGGGCCGGAAAGGATGCTGACCTGATAGTTTTTGAGACTATGACCGACCTGCATGAGCTGAAAGCAGCAGTCCTTGCTGCCAGAGAAAACTCCGACAAGCCTATCATCACCACCATGACCTTTGAGCAGAACATGAGGACCTTTACAGGCTGCTCTGTCAGTGCTATGGCGAATACTATCGGCGGCCTTGGAGTGGACGCTATAGGCGTGAACTGCTCGCTGGGGCCAAAGGAGCTGATGCCGGTAGTCAGGGAGCTTGCAGAAAACACAGACCTGCCTATAGTCTTGAAGCCCAATGCCGGTCTGCCCGATACCGTTACCGGAGCCTACAGCATTACCCCGCAGGAATTCGCAGAGCTCATGACTGAGCTTATCCCCCTTGGAGTAAAGATCGTCGGGGGCTGCTGCGGCACCTCTCCGGCCTTTATATCTAATCTGCGTAAGGCCTTTGCAGGCAAGCGCTATGTTAAGCAGCAGTTCAAGCCCTTTTCCGTTTGCTGCACCCCTGCCAATACAGTTGTCATCGACCAGCCGAGGGTCATCGGAGAGCGCATAAACCCCACCGGCAAGAAGCGCTTTAAAGAAGCACTGCTTTCAAATGATATTGATTATATACTCTCACAGGCTATAGAGCAAGTCCATGCCGGTGCGGATATTCTTGATGTGAATGTGGGGCTGCCGGGGATCGACGAAAAGCAGATGATGGTCAGGGTCATAAAGGCTTTGCAGTCGGTGACCGATCTTCCGCTGCAGCTGGATTCCACTGACCCGGAGGTGCTTGATGCAGGGCTGCGTATTTATAACGGCAAAGCGATAGTCAATTCTGTAAACGGTGAGGAGAGATCGCTGAACACTGTGCTGCCGCTGGTGAAGAAATACGGCGCAGCGGTAGTTGGCCTCTGCCTGGACGAGAACGGTATACCAAAGACGGCAGAGGAGAGGTTTGCCATAGCTGAAAAAATAGTATCCCGTGCCGAGGCTCTGGGCATAGGCCGGGAGAACGTATTTATCGACTGCCTGACCTTGACTGCCTCAGCAGAGCAGGAGGGCGTTATGCAGACACTCAACGCTCTTGAGCGTGTGCGCCGGGAGCTGGGCTGCCAGACGGTGCTGGGTGTCTCCAATATCAGCTTCGGTCTGCCGTCAAGAGAGATAGTGAACTCCAACTTCCTGACTATGGCTCTGACCAAGGGCCTGACCCTGCCGATCATTAATCCGAATATTGATGCTATGATGCAGTCTGTCAGAGCATATAAGCTGCTGGCGAATTTCGACAAGGGCTCCAAGGATTTTATTGCTGCTTACGGTTCTGCTGCTCCCCAACAGAAAAAGGCAGCGGAGCCGGCAGACGTGGATCTGCCCTATGCCATAGCCAACGGCTTAAAGGGCGAGGGCGCCAAGATAACCGAAAAGCTTCTGGAAACTCAGCCGCCTATGACGATAATCAACGAGCTGCTCATTCCGGCTCTGGACAAAACAGGTGCCGACTTTGAGAAGGGTAAGATCTTCCTGCCGCAGCTTATCCAGTCAGCTGGAGTGGCTCAGAGCTGCTTTGAGGTCATCAAAAGCTTTCTTTTAAAGAGCGGTGCCAAGGCGGAGAGCAAGGGCAAGATAGTGCTGGCTACCGTTAAGGGTGATGTCCACGATATAGGGAAGAACATCGTCAAGGTGCTGCTGGAAAATTACGGCTACGATGTGATAGATCTCGGCAAGGACGTTGACTGCCAGCTGGTGGTGGACACTGCCAGGGAGCAGGGCGTTAAGCTGGTGGGATTATCAGCACTGATGACCACCACTCTACCCAGCATGGAGAAAACCATCAAGCTGCTTCGTGAGCAGTACCCAGGCTGCAAGGTCATGGTGGGCGGGGCAGTCCTGACCCCGGACTATGCCAAGGAGATAGATGCAGATTTCTATGCCAGAGATGCCAAGGAAAGCTGTGATATAGCCAAGCTCGTACTGGGCTGAATAAAATCTGAAAAGCCTCCAATGATAGCTATGAAAGCTATTTTTGGAGGTTTTATTATGTCTTGTATCTCTAAGCTCAAAATGTCACTTGTCTGCGGAACAGCTGCGGCGGTAATGCTGTATGCTGTTTTCCCGTATCAGCTGAGCCGCTCGATATTCTTTCCTTCATTTATTCTGAGCGCCTGTTCGGAACCGGGTGAAGATGAAGATGTCGAGTACGGCTTTGCCATATTTGATCTCATTAAGAAAATATTTGGTTAACAGTCCGCTTTTCAGGACAGATGCTATTCCTGCTATTGACACGGTTATTTCAGTATGTTAAAATTGAAATTGAAATTTAAATAAAAAATGGTGGTGTCAGTATGCTAAGAATAATAAAGGGTGCTTTCAACAGCAGCCGTGACAGCGTGTTCAGCTCTGCTGTGGCAAAAGCTATAGAGTCTGATAAACAGGTGCTTGTGATCGTGCCCGATCAGTATTCCTTTGAGAATGAAAAGAAGCTGTATTCCGCTCTTGGAGCCGCAGCCTTCAACAGCATCGAGACTGCCGGCTTTAACAGGCTGGCGGAACTGATAAGCCGGAAGTACGGCAAGTGCGCAGCCGAAAACGCCGATGAGAACATCAGGCTGATCGCTATGTTCAGGGCAGTGGAGCAATTCAGGGCCTCCAAGGAGTGCCTTTACTATAAGCGCTCGCTGACTAAAGGTCGGTTTATCGGGGAGCTTATCAGCCTTGTGACTGATCTTATCCGCTCCGGCATTTCTCCTGATGATCTGCGAATAGCCTCCGAGCGGCTGGAGGGAACTGTGGCGCAGAAGCTTTATGATGTTTCAAAGATATATGAGCTCTATCTTTCACAGCTTGAAGCAAGCGGCCTGAGAGACAGTCTGACTGCTCTTGCTGATGCGCTGGAGGTCGCCAAGGATAACAGCTGCTTCGTAAATATGTCCATTTTTTTGGACGGATTCACTGATCTCAGCTATGACGAGCTGGGCTTTGTGGACGCCATGCTCGCACAGCACGCAGATGTTACTGTCTCACTGCTTGGCTATCGCCGTTCGGCTGAGCTCAATCTTGATTTCCCGTTTGCTGCAACAGTCCGGACAGAGACAGCGCTCTTGCAGCTGGCAAAGGCTCACAACACAAAATTTGAAGTTACCGAGCTGGACGATATAACCGGTGCCGGCGATACCACCCTTGCGATCGACAGATATTTCTGCTGCGGCATGACTGCTGACAAAGAGCAGGCCGGGGGATTAAAGCTTGTTTCCGCCAATGACATATATGATGAACTGGAATATGTTTGTGCTGAGATAGAAGCGCTGGCGGCAAATAAAGGCTACAGTTACAGCGAGATCGCAGTGGCGGCACGGGATCTTCAGGTGTGCGCTTCCGCAGCAGAGGCTGCATTTTCCCGCTGCGAGATACCATATTTTGTTGACAGGCAGATGCGTGCCGACAGCTCTATCGTGGTCATTTTTTTGAAGAATCTTTTTGAGTGCCTGCTCTCTAAAGAATACCGCACTGACCGTTTGCTCAGATATGTAAAGTCGCCGCTGTTCCCGCTGAATGATATTGAGGTCACCAACCTTGAGGACTATTGCATCACCTATAACGTGAACGGTGATATGTGGCTGGAGCCCTTTGGTTCCCACGGCATGAAGGGTGTTCCCTCAAACCTTGAGGATATCCGCAGGCGGATAATCGAACCGCTGGAGCGGTTTAAAAATGCTTCGGCTGATGCAAGCGCTAAGGCAATATGTCAGGGGCTCTTTGAGCTGCTGAATGAGATCAGATTCTCCGATCAGGTGTATTCTGTTGTTAAGCGCTCCGCAGGCTCCGATAACGAGACCCAGCTTGAATTTGTTCGTTCCAACAGGCAGATATGGCAATCTGTGTTCGGGGCTGTAAAGACTATTCATGATGAAATGAACGATGAGCCGATCAGCCTGAAACGCTTTTATGAGCTCTTTAAGCTGATGACCTCAAAAATGAAGATCGCATCACCTCCGCAGAAGCTGGACGCAGTCCGGATAGTTGACGCTGAAAGCTCCCGGCTGGATAATGTTAAGGTTCTGTTTGTGATAGAGCTCAACGAGCGGGTGTTCCCCGCTGATCCTCAGAACCGAGGGCTTTTCACCGAGCGTGAAAAGCAGATGATGATAAATGCCAAGCTGCCGTTTTCGGCTACAGCCATGCACAGCGTTGAGAATGAACGGCTGGTTGTGTACCGCACGCTATGCCTCCCCAAGGAGCGGCTCTATGCTGTCTACTCAGAGACTGATACCTCCGGAAAGAGCAGAAGAAGCTCTGTGCTTATCAATAAGCTCTCGGACATCTTCGGCGGAATTGAAACACTCTCGGTGTCAAAGCTGCCGCTTGATTATTTCTGCACATCATTTAAAACCGCCTACTATAAATACTTAGAGCACAGCAAGGAGCTGCTGGTCAAGCTCAGCAAAAACGGCATTGAGGAAAAGCAGGCTCAGGATAATGTGCTTACTGACCGGGCAGATACACTGGCTGCGATCGGGCAGGCGCTTAACAGCTCAGAGGACTATGCCTCACGCCTGGCTGCTCTGCCAAGCTATGCCTATGACACCGCCTTTTCTATCTCGCCAGAGACTGCAAGGCAGATGTTCTTCCCGGATAAGCTGATACTGGCTCCGACTACCATCAATAAATACTATACCTGCCCCTTCCAGTTCTTCATGAGCCGTGGAATGCACCTCTCTGCGCCGAGGGCTATTGGCTTTGACCCTATCACCAAGGGCAACTATCTCCACCGCTCACTGGAGGCCGTGATGACCAAGGAAGAAAGCGGTGAAAGGGTATATAACAAGAGCTTTGTCTGCTATACGGACGAGCAGCTGCAGGAGAAGATCTCTCAGGCCTTCAACGTGTTTGAGGCGGAGGAGCTTGGGGGCGATTACGGCAAGTCTGCCACCTTTGCAGCCCAGCGGGATAAGTATGAGCAGACGGTTTTGGGGTATGTAAAGCTTATCCAGCAGGAGTTCTCAAACTCTCGGTTTGAACCGGCGTTTTTTGAGTATAAGCTTACTAACGAGGACGGTGAGAGCCTGCTGGAAATAAAGCTCTCTGACGAACTGACTGTTAAAATTGTGGGTTCTATCGACCGTGCCGATGTTTACACTGCCCCCTCCGGAAAGAAATATTTCAGAGTGGTGGACTATAAGACCGGCGAAACTGCCTTTGATCTGGAAAAGCTCTATCACGGGCTCAATTTGCAGATGCTGATCTATCTGCTTGCCCTCACTGATAGCGATAAGCACACTGTCCCGGCTGCGGTACTGTATGCGCATTTCAAGGAGGCTAAGGTAGCTTTGACACCGCCGCTCCCCGGAGAGGAAGCCAAGACCTATGAAGAGCGCCTCAAAGCCTTTAAGCCGGACGGCATGATGATAGATGATGATAATGTCATGAAGGCCTTTAATACTGAGAACGGCGGAGCTTTTATGCCTGTCAGACTCAACAAGGACGGCAGCGTCAGCAAGACCGGAAGTCAGCCGGTGGAGCAGAGCTTTTTGGAAGCTGCTGAGGAATTCGCAAGAAGAAAGATCATCTCTATGGCTGAAAAGCTCTCCAAGGGCTGTGTGCCGGCAGAACCGGTCATGAGCAGCTATAATCCCTGCACCAACTGCGACCACTACGACATCTGCGGCAGAGTTCTTCACGGTGACCCTGAGCAGATAGATAAGAGCGATGCGGGGCGATTTACTGAGCAGGTCAATGACATAATGAAAGAAAAGAAAGGGGAGAGCAGTAATGACTGAATGGAACAAAGACCAGCAGGAGGCCATTGATACCAGAGATAAAGGAGTGGTTGTGTCTGCGGCTGCGGGCAGCGGAAAGACTGCGGTGCTTTCCAAGCGTACAAGCCTTATTCTGGCAGACTGCGAAAACAAGCTCCCGGCAGACAGGCTGCTGGCTGTTACTTTTACGAACGAGGCTGCCGACCAGATGCGCCGCAAGCTGACAGCTGCTCTGGACGAAAGATTATCCGGCGATATTTCCGACGGTGAAAAAAAGTGGCTCTCCTCCCAGCGGGACCTTATCTCCCTGGCGAGGATTTCCACTATCAACTCCTTCTGCCTTGACCTTGTTAAGCGCTGCCTTAATGAGTTTGAGTTTGAGGAGGGCGTCAGGATCCTTGACGAGAATGATGCTGAGACTATCCTCTTAACCTCCTTTGAGCAGGCCCTTGAGGAGTATGCTGAGAGCTCACCTGATTCCTTTGGTCTGCTCTATGACAAGCTGGGCAGCACCGGGGATATTATTTCAATGGCCAGGCAGCTTTATGATTTCCTGCGTTCACTGCCTTTCCCGGAGGAATGGTTCAGTCTGCGTCTGGCAGAGCTTGAAAGCGGCAGTGCTGTACCGGCCTACATAGATACTCTTGCCTACAGCTTTGAGGACAGGCTTGAAAGGGCCGAAAAGCTGAACGAGACTATCAGGCACAACATAGATAAATTCCCGGAACTGGACGATGCGCTGAAAGGCAATATAGCTGCTTTGGACGCTGATCTTACAGCGATCAGCGCTATCCGCCATGCTATGGAGGACGGCGACTGGGATAAGCTGTGGTATGCCGTACATACCAAGCTGCCTGATTTCAGCAAAACGCCCAATAAGAAAAAGCAAAGCTTCCCACCTGACCTTGAAGCTCTGTACACTGAAAACGGCAAGCTCAGAGATAATGAAAAAAAGCAGATCGGAGCTGTTAAAGAAGCCATAGAGAAGATCGGCCTTGATGTGCTGACACCCTTGAAGCAGTCAGCGGAGATCATGAAGGAGCTGCGTGCCGTTGTTAAGAGGGCAGAGAAGATCGCCTACAGGCACAAGCTGGATAGAAACGCACTTGAATTTTCCGACGTGGAGATCATGGCGCTTTCTCTGCTGGTCAGGCGGGAAGGCGGCAAAACTGTCCGCACCGGCTTTGCAGAGGAGCTCCGCCAAAGCCGGGAGTTCGGCTTGCTGCTCATAGACGAATTTCAGGACGTGAACGACCTGCAGGAGCTTATCTTCAAAGCACTTTCTGACACTGACGATCTTGAGGTCTTCGGTAATAATGTTTTCGTTGTGGGTGATGTCAAGCAGTCTATTTACAGCTTCCGCCTTTCAAACCCAAAGCTTTTTATCAAGGCAAGAGAGGCTGCGGCAGAAAAGAAAAACAGCAAGCAGCTGCATCTGGTGGAGCTTAAAAGCAACTACAGGAGCCGGGGCTGTGTGATAGACTTTGTAAACCTGATCTTCTCACAGATCATGAGCGAGGAGATAGGCGAGGTAAGCTATACCGGCGGTGAAAGGCTTCATCAGGGGGCTAAGTATCAAGGCATGGACGCCCCAACAGAGGTGATCTTCGTCAACAATAATTACTCTCCCGCTGCTGCTTCAACAGATGACGATGATGACGAATCCGAGGAGCTGTTTATCGACGAAAACTATGCAATAGCAAAACGTATCCGCCAACTGCTCGATGAGGGCACCCTTGTATATGATAAGCCGGATTCACAGCCCCGCCCCTGCGTGCCAAGAGATTTTTGTATCCTCTACAGATCAGGCACCGCCATTGAATCATTAAAGGCCGCTCTTGCCTCATACGGCCTGAAGGCTGCCGCTGAGAAAAGCAAGGGCTATCTGCGCTCCCGTGAGATCAGCCTGATGATGAGTATTCTCAGAATGATAGATAACCCCATGCGGGATATTCCAATGGCCGCAGTAATGCTTTCTCCGATCATGGGCTTCACTGCCGACGAGCTGGCAAGGATCAGGCTGCTGAGCCGCCAAAAGAAGACCATAACCGACGGTGAGGGCAATGAGCGGGAGACCGTGGTCTATCAGCATCTCTATCAGGTGATAGCTTCTATAGGGCAGGAGTCAGAGGAAAGCCACGCCAAGGAAAGCACCAAGCTGACTATCGGCGATAAGGCCCTTGAGAAGAAGTGTGCAGAAGCAAGGAAGCTGGTAAGAAAGCTGACCTTCTATTCTGCCGGAATGGAGCTTTCAGCGCTTATCCGCAAGATCTATGATGAGACTAATCTTATGGCTGCCATTGCCTCCTATGAAAACAGCCGCCAGAAGCGGGCAAACCTACGTCTGCTGTTGGAATACGCCAGAGCATACTGCGAGAACAATGACGGTTCCCCCGCAGGCTTCATAAGATATATTGAGAACATCTCTGCCTCCGGTAAGGATTTCACCCAGGCAGCAACAGAAGTGGAGGATACAGACAGTGTGCTGGTAAAGACCATACACGCATCTAAGGGGCTGGAATTCCCGTTTGTGTTTATGTGCGGTCTCACCAGGCAATTCAACCAGAAGGACATATATAAGCATCTGCTGCTTGACGAGGAATACGGTGCAGGCATAGTGCTTTCTGACAGAGAGACCCTTGTGAAAACTGATACTCTCCCCCATGCGGCGGTCAGGATAATAAAGCGCAACAAGCTTCTCAGCGAGGAGATGCGGCTCTTGTATGTTGCCTTTACCCGTGCCAAGGAAAGGCTTTTCCTGCCGATAAACATGAAATACAATGCTAACGGCGTCTCTGTCACGGGCAATACTATCAGGGGCCTTGCCATGATGATCTCTCAGGCCGGCGGTGTCACCCCAAGGATCGTCAGCCAAAGCAGCAGCTATATCAATTGGATAGCCGCAGCCCTGCTTTGCAGCAGAAACCGTCAGCCGCTGCTTGATAAGCTGGGGATAACCGTTCCTTTGCCGGCAGTCAGTGAGAACGCTGATATAGTTTACTCCGAATACTATCCCGAGGAGCTTTCAGAAAATGGCGAGAGCTTTTATCACGGCTCTGCCGAGAGCAGCAAGGTTGAGGCTCTAATGACCCGCTTTATCGGTAAGGCATCTCAAACCAAGGAGCCTGCTGCCGCCAAGCTTTCTGTAACAGAGATCGTCTCCCGTGAAAAGGAGGAGCAGCAGCCGGATAAGCTTGAGCTGTTTTATCCTCAGCTGCCTGTACTGGACAGTGAGAAGGGAAGCCTCACTCCTGCCCAGCGTGGCACCTGCACCCACCTGTTCATGGAACTGGCCAATTACAGCGAAGCCGAGAAAAGCGTCAGGCAGGAGCTGCAGCGCCTCACCGATCAGGGCTTCTTTACAGAGAAAGAGAAAAAGGGAGTCTATGTTTCTGCAATCGAAAAGTTCTTTTCAGGGGATTTCTATGCCAGAATGAAGCGCTCACCGGTGAAGCTCAGAGAGAAGAAATTTCTGGTCTCCTACGATGAGCTTGGTCTGCCGGATAAGTATAAGCATTTCTTAAACTCCGGCTCTATGCTGCAGGGTGTTGCCGACTGCCTGTTCCTGGAGGACGACGCTTATATCCTGGTGGATTATAAGACCGACGATTTCAAGGACATAAGCGAGCTCTATACCTATCAGACCCAGCTGGAGCTCTATAAGTATGCCTTGAACAAGATACTTGACAAGCCTGTTAAAGCCTGCTATATCTATTCTTTCAGGCTCTCACAGGGCGCAGAGATCAAAATGTAGTTGATTTGCTCTGAAAGGCAGATTTCCATTTGTGCATTTTGACCATTGAAAAACCGTCCTTTGCAACTATCAGACGTGTAAATCTCCAAAATTTCAAAAAATAGCAGGTTTTTTCAGAAAATTTTGAATTTTTTTGATTTAGGACTTGCAAAATTCTGAATAGTGTGCTATAATAATAAAGTCGTGTTAGATGTGCAATCCATTAAAGCACGCACCCATCTAAAATCTATATTAAAAAAGGAGTTTTTACTATGGCACTTAAGAATGAGTATCTCAAGAGCGTACTTGCACAGGTTGAAAAGCGCAACCCCGGCGAGCCTGAGTTTCTGCAGACTGTAAACGAGGTTTTCCAGAGCATTGAGCCGGTCATCGAAAAGAGACCTGACCTCGTAGCTGCCGGCGTTGTTGATAGAATGGTTGAGCCTGAAAGACAGATCGTTTTCCGTGTTCCTTGGGTAGACGATAACGGCAAGGTACAGGTAAACCGCGGTTTCAGAGTAGAGTTCAACTCTGCTATCGGACCTTACAAGGGCGGCCTGAGATTTGCTCCTAACGTATATATGGGCATCATCAAGTTCCTTGGCTTTGAGCAGACCTTCAAGAACAGCCTTACCTCCCTTCCTATGGGCGGCGGCAAGGGCGGTTCCGACTTTGACCCTCAGGGCAAGTCTGACGCTGAGGTTATGCGTTTCTGCCAGAGCTTCATGACTGAGCTTTGCAAGCACATCGGCCCCAACACTGACGTTCCTGCCGGCGACATCGGCGTAGGCGGCAGAGAGATCGGCTACCTCTTCGGCCAGTACAAGAGGATCAGAAACGAGTTCACAGGCGTTCTCACCGGTAAGGGAATGACCTACGGCGGTTCTCTTATCCGTCCTGAGGCTACCGGCTACGGCGCTGTATACTACACTGTAAATATGCTTGACTATTTCAAGGACAGCATCAAGGGCAAGACCTTCGCTATCTCCGGCTTCGGCAACGTTGCTTGGGGTACTGTTAAGAAGGTAAACGAGCTGGGCGGCAAGGTAGTTACTATCTCCGGCCCTGACGGCTACATCTATGACCCGGACGGCATCAGCACCGAGGAAAAGGTAAATTATATGCTTGAGATGCGTGCTTCCTGCCGCAACCGTGCTCAGGATTATGCTGACAAGTTCGGCGTTGAGTTCTTCGCAGGCCAGAAGCCTTGGGGCGTAAAGGCAGACATCATTATGCCTTGCGCTACTCAGAACGAGGTAAATATGGACGAGGCTAAGAAGATCGTTGCCAACGGCGTTAAGTACTATGTTGAGGTATCCAATATGCCTACCACCAACGAGGCTATCGAGTACCTGAAGGAGAACGGCGTTATCGTTGCACCTTCAAAGGCTGTTAACGCCGGCGGTGTTGCAGTTTCCGGTCTTGAGATGAGCCAGAACTCCATGAGATACAACTGGACTGCTGAGGAAGTTGACGAGAAGCTCAAGGGCATTATGGCTAACATCTTCTCCGCTTCTATCAAGGCTGCTAATGAGTACGGTCTCGGTGATGACCTGGTTGCAGGCGCTAACATCGCAGGTTTCATCAAGGTTGCTGAGGCTATGAAGGAGCAGGGCGTGGTTTAATCGCTTTCAAGATCATAACACGATCTCATACAAATACAGGTGCGGTCTCCGTAAAAGGGGGCCGCATTTGTGTTATGTTTTTTCAGGCATATAAAAAACGGCGCACCGCTCTGCAGTGCGCCGTGATCTTATTTGATTATTTCAGTGAGCTCTTACGGTAAATTATGTCGTCACGGGAGGGGCCGTTCGATACCATTGTGATGGGAAAGCCGATATGCTTCTCTACAAAGTCAATGTACTTTTTGCAGTTCTCCGGCAGGTCGTCATAATTCTTTATGTCTCTAATATCAGTTTTCCAGCCGTCAAGCACTTCAATGACCGGCTTGCATTTTTCAAGTATCTGAGTGGTGGGGAACTCGTCTATCTGCTTGCCTTCATACTCGTATCCGACGCAAACAGGGATCTTGTCCAGATAACCAAGCACATCAAGAACAGTGAAAGCAACATCAGTTGTGCCCTGAATACGGCAGCCGTATCTTGTGGCAACACAGTCGAACCAGCCCATTCTTCTGGGACGTCCGGTGGTAGCACCAAACTCTCCGCCGTCACCGCCTCGTTTTCTCAGCTCGTCAGCCTCATCACCGAATATCTCAGAAACAAAAGCACCTGCTCCGACAGCCGAGGAATAAGCCTTGACTACAGTAACGATCTGCTTTATCTCATAAGGGGGCAGCCCTGCACCGATAGCGCCGTAGGCTGCAAGGGTGGAGGACGAAGTAACCATAGGATAGATGCCGTGGTCAGGGTCCTTCAAAGAGCCCAACTGACCCTCCAGCAGAATGTTCTTGCCTTCCTTCAAAGCCTTCCAGAGGTAGGCTGAAACATCGCATACATAAGGCTCAAGCATCTTGCGGTATTCCATAAGGGTGTTGAAAAGCTCGTCAGCATCAATAGCCGGCTTGTGGTAAAGGTGCTCCAGCAGGATATTCTTGGTCTCAAGAACTCTTGCAATCTTGGCCTTTAAAGTGTCCTCATGGAACAGCTCCTGCACCTGGAAGCCGATCTTAGCATATTTATCAGAATAGAAGGGAGCAATGCCGGACTTGGTGGAACCGAAGCTTGCCTTTCCCAAACGCTCCTCCTCATACTGGTCAAAAAGAATATGGTAAGGCATTACCATCTGAGCACGGTCAGAAATAAGTATCTTAGGCATCGGAACACCTTTTGATGTAACTTCGGTTATTTCTTTGAAAAACTTAGGAACATCAAGTGCTACTCCGTTTCCGATAATGCTTGTGATGTGATCGTAGAAAACGCCTGAAGGGAGAGTGTGCAGTGCGAATTTTCCGTAGTGATTAACAATAGTGTGACCTGCATTAGCGCCGCCCTGAAAGCGTATTACTATGTCAGATTCCTGAGCGAGCATATCAGTAATCTTGCCCTTGCCCTCGTCGCCCCAGTTTGCGCCTACAATTGCTCTTACCATTAATATTTCCTCCTTGCAGTCTTGTCTGCCTTCGGTGTTATGCACCGTGGAGCTGCCCGCATCTCTCTGATACGTTCACAAGCAACACCACATTATATTATATCATGCCGTTTTAGTTTTGTAAAGGGTTAAATCGAAATATTAACAATTAATACAAATATACAGCCGGCCTGCACATACAGGCCGGCTGCCGAAAGCTATTTGTCAAAGGAAGGGTTGAAGGCGTAAAAGTTTTTGGCGTCCAGCATATCCTGTACCAAACGAAGGCTTTCACCGAACCGCTGATAATGCACGATCTCCCGCTCTCTCAGGAATTTCAGCGGGTCTCTGACATCGGGGTCGTCTACCAGCCGCAGCAGATTGTCGTAGGTGGTGCGGGCCTTCTGCTCAGCTGCTAAGTCCTCATGCAGATCTGTGAGAGCATCACCCTTGGACTGGAAATAAGCCGCAGTGAAAGGAACACCTGAAGCCGCCTGTGGGTATATGCCGGTGGTATGGTCAACAAAGTAGGCATCAAAGCCGGCCTTCTTGATCTCGTCAATAGAAAGGTTCCGTGTCAGCTGATAAAGAATAGCAGAGATCATCTCCATATGAGCCAGTTCCTCGGTGCCTATATCAGAAAGCACTGCCTGCACCTCTCTGCAAGGCGCAGAATAGCGCTGGTTCAGATAACGCATGGAAGCTCCGAGCTCACCGTCCGGACCGCCATACACCTGAAAGATATGATTTATGGTTATAGTTAAATTCTATAGATTATCTCTGTCAGATTTCCCGGCCTTATGAAGATTATCCGGTCTACTATGGAGCGCAAAAGCATATTCTTAGCGGTTTCGCTCGTTTCATCACTTTGGAGCGTGCTAAGGTTTGATCTGATGCGGCCTGCTATTGCAGCACTTATTTCCTCAGGAGTCCGATACTCAGTGCTCTCAGCAGTTTCTTTGGCTTGCAGCTCTGCAATGCGTGCGGTGATCTTGGCCTTGTTTTCCTTGTACTCCTCAAGAGTATCAACTCCTGCTTCATAAGCCTCTTTGACACGCATCAGCTTATTTTGCTCACGCTGGATCAAATGAGAGAACGCTGTGCTTTCTGCATCAGGCTTTTTGACTGCCGCTTCAGATTCAAATGCGAAATTATTGTTGCTGAGGTCCTGCTTCAGCTTGTCAATAACTATCTTGTTTATCTTATTCACGTTCACAGCATGAGAAACATTGCAGACACCCTTTGCGTAACGGTGGCATTGCAAATAGCTGTGATCTCCTGACATTGTGAGGGTCGCTCCGCACTTATCGCAGCGGACTAATCCTTTGAGCATAAATTCAGCAGGCTCACTCCGAGCGTAGCGGGTATATGATCTTTTTGTTTCACTGCGTCTTTTCTGTGCTGCTTCAAATATCTCCGGGCTGATGAGCGGTTGGTGATGTCCGTCCACCAGCTCGGCATTTTCGTGAAAGCGGTCCTTGCGGTCGATCGCCTTACTGCGGCGCAGCTTTCCGATATAGGTAGGATTTGTGAGAACATATTCGACAGTACGGTTTTCCCAGCGATTTCCTTTAAGAGTGCGAATGTCCATATCGTTGAGCTTGGCAGCTATCTGCCGGGTACCAAGTCCTGAAATATAATCACCGAAGATCATTCGGACGATGGGTGCTGTATTTTCATCCGGAACAAACACACCGTCTCCCATTTTATAGCCAAACGGCGGCTGGGAAACAACTCCGCCTCTGGAGAACTTTTCTGTCATGCCTCTTCTGACTTCTTCGGCAAGATTAAGGCTGTAGTATTCGTCCATAGCCTCGATCAGCGCCTCAATGAGTATTGATGTCTTATCCTCAGACAGCTGTTCCGATATGGAAACAACATCTATTCCGCACTGCTTGCGAAGCATTGATTTATAAACGATGCTGTCCTCACGGTTGCGGGCAAATCGGCTGAACTTCCAAAGCAGTATCACGTCAAAGGGCTTTGGCTTCAGCTTGGCTGTGCCTATCATCTTCTGAAAGGCTGGCCGCTTATCCGCCTTGCGGCCGGAAATGCCCTCGTCAACAAAGACAAACTCCTCCGGCAGGATCAGATCATGCTCTCTGGCATATTTTCTGACAGCTTTTAGCTGACTGTCCGGCGAAAATTCGACCTGATCCTCGGTCGATACACGAATATACGCTGCTGCGGTGTTCATAGGCAGGCTCCCTTCTAAATACATAACAGCCCCTGACTTTGGTCCGGGGCGCTTTTATATCATCTCGGCAACAGTAATGCTGAACTCTCCGTCGTATATCCCGACGGGGATAGGCATATCAAAAGTATAAATATTCAGTCCTATGCTCTCACCAAAAAGATAAACAACTGTCCGTTCGTTCTCGGGGTCAATGATCCAGTATTCCCGCACACCGGTGCTCTTGTAAAGCGCCAGCTTTTTAGTAAAGTCATCGGAACGGTTGGAGGATACTATCTCGATAACAAGATCCGGAGCTCCGTTATACTTGTGATCGTCAAATTTGTCCGGGTCACAGCCTATGAAGATGTCCGGCTGCACGACAGTGTCGTCTTTTAGCTTAACATCTGTCGGAGCGTTGAAGATCTCACATTTTCCGCCCCTGCTTTTTATAAAGCTGTTAAAGGCATAGGTCACCTCCCGAGAGATCCTCTGATGCAAAATATTAGGTGCAGCCTGAGCGATTATCTCTCCGTTTATCAGCTCATAGCTTTTGTTTGTCTCGCCAATCAGCGCCAAGAACTCATCGGCGGTGTAGGTTTTCTTTTCTGAAAGCGGCATAAGCAGTCCTCCTTTTAAATTTCCATAAGCCCGCTTTGGCTCTTGCACAGCCGGAGCGGGCGTTTGCATCTGTATAGTTACGCTCCATAGGAACAGATATTGACAAAGTTATATATGTATGATATAATATATATAGTATATGTAATTTGACATAAAGGTCAGGTGATATCAAAATGAAATGCACTTGTAAAATAGAAGTCCTTTTCAAATGCGATCCTGATAAAAACACGACCTGCCGGAAAAGGAACTGCCGTGAATTTTGTAATAATACACTCGATCGTGAATATGCACAGTTGAATGACGAGGGAATACCGATCATATCTTCAATCGTTTTTCTTGAAGGATGTGTCGGAGGATTTGTAGATACAGACAGACTGTATTACAGGAACCAAGCAATTACAGGCGGCAAGTAAGTAAAAACTGCCAAAACAATTTTCCTGATTTCCTTTTTGGTTTTGCTTTGCATAAATGAGATAGCTTTTGTTGTCAACTCGGACGAAATAAATACATCGTCCCCGTCAATAAGATCAAGAAACCCGTTGTGTTGCAGCTCTCGGCAAAGATCGTTTAAATCCTCGATGTGGAATTCATTACAAACAAGCTTTTGTATATCATCAAGGTCACCGCAGTTTCTTGCATCGTCGCGCGGCATTTCTTTGTTTCGCCTTTTGTAATTAGCATACAACAGGCAAAGCAGAGCAGCTGCTTCTTTTGTCATTTCAATATCCATTTAACATATTCCTCTCTGCCCGCTCCGGCTCTCACACAGCCGGAGCGGGCGTTTTATTTTATAAGCCTTATCCTGCGCCTTCTTCGGCTGATTCATTCTCGTTCTGCTCGGCAAGCAGCTCGGCGCGGCCGATGATGTTATCCTGCTGGGGCTCGGTGAGTTCGTCAAACAGTTCTACAATTCGTTCCTGTCTGGGTGTGAGGTCGTGCTGAGCGGGCTTGACGGGTTCGGCGGGGGCGGGGGGTTCGTCCTCCCAGCCCATAAGGTAGGCGGGAGAAGTATCGAGAAGCTCCGAGAGTTTAACCACCATTGACCGGGGTATATCTCTTCCGTTTTCTATATGAGCAACCGATGTTTTAGATTTATACCCAAGCTTTTCGGCAAGTTCGCTTTGTGTAATTCCTTTTTCAGTTCTTAACTTTTTTACTCTATCACCTATTGTCATAATGGCACCTCCTTATCTATTGTATCATACAATTACAAATTTGTCAACTTTTGTTTACACTTATTGAAACGAAGATGACAAAATAGACAACAAAACAGGCCAATATTTGTGCATTTTAATTTTGAGTTTCGGGTTGACAAAAATGTAAACCTATGCTATTATATAGGTGGTGACAAAATTGTCAACCTTTTCGAGAATGGGGGTGATGTGATGAATCTTGAGTATCTGAACGATAGAATAGCACTTAGTCGTGTACCTATCACCGCTATTGCAGAAGGACTTGGTCTGTCAAGGCAGTCTTTATACCTGAAGATGAAAGGTGAACGTGAGTTTAAGACTTCCGAGGTTACAAAGCTTTGTGAGATGTTGAGGCTTACCGACGAAGAGAAAAGGCTTGTTTTTTTTGCTGACAAGGTTGACAAAAATGACAACCTAACCCCAGCCTAACCACACAGAGCCGAAAAGAAAAACACCCGGCAGGGGGAAGGGAGGGGAAAAATGGGAAGGCGAAAGATTGAAGCGGTAGTTCTCTCTGAAAGTGCGCTGGAGGCCGTGAAGAAGGAAATATATAGGCAGTTCGAGAGCGTTGGCCGCTTTATTATAACTGTTCCTGACGGATGCGATCCTGAGTCATATCGCCGTGAATGGCGCAAGAAGTTTGGGAAGGCTTACGCTAAGAAAGTGCATAAGTATATCAAGCGCTTGACTAAGGAATTTGCCGAAAAGAAATAAGCACCCGGCAGGTGCGAACTGCCAGGTGCCCATTTGGTAAGGCTTACTGAACAAAGCCTTCTGCCTCTAAGGACTGTTCGATTTTTTCATAAGTTTCTTTGTACAGTTTTATGAGTTCATCAACATCCTTGCCAGACAGGTCCAGATTTTTGAGGTACAGCATTGTCAGCTGCTGTGCCGCTTCGGAAGGATAGGCCACTGTGTCACCTCCTTTCCGTGAAAGGGTATGTCTAAATCATAGCATAAAAGAAGTATGCAGTCAAGCAGAGTTCTCAGAACAGCGGGCTTAGCAGCAGATGTACCCGAGGAAAAGCTCTTTGAAAAGTCGGAAGTAGTTTCCGCCTGACCGCAGGAGGCCGAAAAGAAAAGCAGCGCCGGAACGCTGCAAGGAGAAAAAGAATGTTTTGGACAATTTGTTTTTGGATCGTTGTGGCAATAGCTGTGATAGCGATCATTGTTATGGCCAAGATACTGCTCGAGGTCTTGCCGGCATATATCCCTTATGTGGTGCTTATAGTCGGAGCACTGGGAGTCGGAATGTATAAATCCGGGTATCTCATATTTTGAGCTTTGTCACGCTGTCCGACAGCTCCTTATATCACGGGCAGGGGCAGAAAGCAAGGGGGTGAGAAAATGAAGGACGAGGTATTCAGCGTATATGCTGCTATAGCGGAGCTGAATGAAAGACTGAAAACGGTCGAGGAAAAGCAGCCGGACTACACAGCGGATATGCTTGAGGTCTACAGGAATATCGGTGTAGTGGTAAAAAGGGTCGAAGCGCTTGAAGCGGAGCTCAGGATGATCACAGGATAGAAGCAGTAAAGGAGGGTAAATATGGAGAGTAACGAAAAGATCAGACAGGACGTGACGCCCGAACAGCTCGGAAAGGTCATTCATCAGCAGGACTATGAAACGAAGCTGTTTGCCAAAATGCTCATCGGACTGGCAGCCAGTTATGCAGCGCTCAGAGAGCTTGTTTCAGATAAGCCGGAAAAGAGCGCCTGAAACAGACGATCATGAAAGCGAGGTGATAAAAATGGAAAAGAAAAAGATCAAGGCTGTTGTTTTTTCAGAAAAGCAGCTTGACTCCGTAAAATACGTAATACACAGACAGTTTGAAAATGTTGACCGTTTTGTTCTTACTGTTCCGGATGAATACGACCAAAAGACCTATCGTGCGGAATGGTTCAGAAAGTTCGGGAAGGCTTACACAAAGGCTCTAAAAAAGTTCATCAGGCACACCGCTGAGGAATTTGCAAAAAAGAAATAAGCACCCGGCAGGTGCGAACTGCCAGATGCCCATTAAGTCAGGCTTGTTGAACAAAGCCTTCTGCCTCTAAGGACAGTGCGATTTTCTCAAATGTCTCTTTGTAAAGCTTAACGAGTTCGCTAATGTCCTTATCAGACAAATCCTGATTTTTCAGATACAGCATTGTCAGTTGCTGCACTGCTTCCTTAGGATAGGTCAAAGCTTTCCCTCCTTTCCTAAGTGATGAAAATATCATAGCATATTTGCAAAGGGAATTCAAGAGTTGATGGAAAGCGAGGTGAGGAAAATGATTGAGAAAACTTTGATCAAGGAATCCCCGGGCGGTCTGACAAGGCTATATCGGTTGAATGGTTGTGTTGAATCATATTTCGTGCAGTATAACGATGCTGTTTTGCCTTTGCAATTTTCACTGGAAAAAGCAGAGCTGCTGTATGGCTTGATATGCGGGAATGATATGCCTCCGGAAAAAGAAAAAGAATGAGCTTCGGCACAAAAGCTCATTCTTCGGATTTGCAGATCACTGTCATAGCGTACAAGCAGAGAAACATAGACTATAATCACGAAAGGAGTTGTTTTTATGGCAAGAAATGAACTCAGGGCTGCGCCCAGCAAGATCATCATAAACGGTGAGATGTATGCGTTTGACGATCTGTCGGCGGATAAGAAGAAGGAGTGCATCGGCAAGATGATGGACAACATCGGCAGAACTTTGGGCGACTATTTCAGGACCCGTCCGGAGGAGCTGGCGGAGTTTGTAAAGGGCGACAGTGTAACAGTTACGCCCAAATAACAGAAGGAGGACGTTAAAATGTCAGATGAGATAAAGGCCGGGATAGTAGCGGGCACAGAGCTTGGCTTCTTTGCAGTGTTCTGTGCAGGGCCAAGCGTTGTGCGGGCGCTTCTGCTGATCTTTGTAACGGTGGTGCTGCTTATGTACATCAAGCACGATTATCAGGACGAGCAGCGGAGAAAAAGGATAAAGCGGCTTGTTGAGGACGACAGGAGACGGCTGAGAGAGGCAGAAAGTGAGGAATAAAAATGATAACTTTAAAAATTGAGGGTAACAGTGTACAACTGGAAACTCAGAATGAAAGTCTTTCGGATATTGTCAAAGCGGTGATTCTCGGCGCTGAAGCGGTAGCTGCTTCGATCGAGAGATACACCGACGGGCACATTACGGAAAAAGAAACGCTATCTGAGATCGGAAAAGCACTTGCTGCTATTGCTGACAAGGGAACGCATGAGTATGTGGTCGTAGAATTAAATAAACTGGGGAAATAGGAAATGAAAGCAATTACCATAAATGCCCGGAGCGGGCATATCAGGAAAATAGACCTTGACGGCGGGTATGACGAGCTTTGCAATGCAGTGCAGGGAACCGCTATGATCGCATTTCAAGGAAAGGATTTTATCATTATATCGGCTGCCGAAGCGGAACAGAAGGCATATAATATAAACTATCCTGCCTCCGCTGCGGCAGAAGGGGACGTTTTCGGCCGAGTAGTTGTTATCGGCTGCAAGGGTGAGACATGGTGCGATATCCCGCACTACAGAATCGACAGTTTCAGAGGAGTGAAAAAGACATGGACAAAAATATACAAGGGCGGATTCGAGAGCTCCACAGCGGCTCATTCAAGACCGTTAAAGAGATCGCAGAAGAAACCGGGCTCGACAGCGAGATAGTTGTCTTTGAGCTGGAGGCTATGGGATACCGCCCACGTTACGAAAAAGAGAAGCCGGAGCCCAGTGAGTTCCTGATGCCCAAGACGGACAGGCCGAAGAAAAGCGGGCCTTACAGAGTGCCTGAGGAGACGAGGGAGAAGATAATCACTCTGCGAAAGGCAAGAAAGACCTTCCGTCAGATAGCGACAGTGACGGGCATTAAAGAGCCAACAGTGAAAACTATAGTACGCAAGGAGCTGTTAAAAGGGAAAGAGCCTGCACCGTCTGCCAACGATGCAAGCTCAGCTGATGATAAAAAAATCACCTATGATTATCATACAGCATTTTACGAAGCTTGTCAAGAGTCTGCCGACATTATTGCTTCGACTGAAAACTGGCTAAAAGAGTTTATCGAAGAAGTATATAACTATCAGTCAGAGGAATGGCAGCACGGATATGACACAGCTGAAAAGCTTGCAGATCTGCGTAACATTATCAGGAAGGCGAAAGGAGAATCTGTATGAGCATAGAGATCGGCACAAACTATTATGAGCAGGCCAAAATGAAGCTCAGCGGAAAGCTGACAGGCCTAAACAGGTACGAAGATGTGATATGTGAGCCGGTGCGGAAATGTATGCTTGATTTCTGTGAACAGAACGGCGAATTTGCGCAGGCGGTAGCTCAGGGCGGCAGCTTCCAGGAGTGCCTGAAAGCTTGTTCCAGGGGGATAGGACAAGCCTGCTCCGATCTGGAGGTATACAAGCGGGCGGTTCAGTTCTACTTTAAGGGAGCTGATGTTCACATGAAGCTGACGGTGGATCTCGGTGACGGCGGTTTCTCTGATAACAGCAAGAGCATAGGGCTTTCGCTTGACAGTTTGCTTGACTTTTAGGAGGGTGAACTATGGAAGGCTATATCCCTACGATATATGAAAAGTATGAGCAGATAAGCGCTCAGCCGGACGAGGAGGAGGAAATTGCCAACATTATGCCGCATTTCCTGTTCTATCGCCGGATCAAGAATGATGTGGATTATTACTGCACTGCCTGTCATAACAGGTATTTCAGACCTAAAAGCGATTTTGTCGGCGGGAGCGCAGCGCTTTCTCACAAGGAGCAGGGGCTTTGCCCGGTCTGCGGTGAGGCGGTGCAGTTCAGGTGTATGAGCTACGGCCGGAGAACGCTTGACAGGTGGGAAAATTTCGTTTTAGTAAGGCCGGAAAGAGAAGATCATGTATTTCTTGAATGCTGCGGCGTCCGGCTGCATTTTGAAGATGACGACATGGAGCCGAAATATGATCTTTTCCTAAAAGCAAGCTATGAGTTATCTCCGGGGTCGGTAGCAAGGTATGTCTGGCGCTGGCACTGGTACGGCGGATATGACTGGGCGGAGGCAAAAAGCATACGAGAACCTCGCTTTATAAATCTGCTTTACGGCTGGGGAGACAATACCTACACAGTGATCGGAGAGGACAAGCTTGATGGTACATTCCTGAAGTACGCTATGACAGCCGACGTTCCAAGTGAATGGCTGTTTGTGACGTACCTCTGCAAATACGCTGTTCACCCAAATATTGAATACCTGATGAAGGGCGGGTTCGTTGACATTGTGACCGAGCTTTGCAAGGACCGCAGCGGGATCCGTGTGAACTGGAAAAGCAACGATCTGAAAAAGATGCTCAGGCTGAACAGGACTGAACTTAACCTTTTGAAGGAGCTGAGCGCCGGAGATTACAGGTCTTACATAACGATAAGAAAGCATCTTCCGGGGGTATGCACTGAAAAGGTCATTAATTATTGGCAGACATTCAAGGACGCAGTGTATTCACTCGAAAATATATCCAAGACAAGCGGGCTTTGCTGGAAGGAGATAATGGATTATACAAGGAGGCAGAACAGCAGATCTGTCACTAACAGGACGTTCCTGAGCGACTATCATGATTATCTTCTTGAGTGCAGGAAGCTTAAATACGATATGAAAAGCCCGGCTGTGCTTTTTCCGCATGATATGTACGCTGCTCACGAAAGGACGTCGAAAGCAATTGTTTTTCAGAAAAACAAGGAGCTTGAGAAAAAAATGCGCAAGGCTGACGAACAGCGTTCATGGCTTGCCTATGCTGATGAAAAGCGGGGACTTTGCGTTATATTGCCGAAATCAGTTGATGACATTATCAGAGAGGGGCGGATACAGGATCACTGTGTTGCCGGATATGCCGACCGGCACGCCGAGGGGCAGCTTCATATTGTATTCCTGCGCCGCCTTGCAAGGCCGGACAAGCCCTTTTACACTATGGAGATCACCACTGAGGGCAGGATAAAGCAGTGCCGGGGGTACAGGAACAATGTTGTGAGCCGGGGCGGAAACCCCAAACCGCAGTATATCAAGGACTTTGAGAACGAATATCAGCAGTATATCAGATATATGATGCAGGAGATGAAAAAGAAAAAGCATAAGAAAGTGAGGAAAACAGCGTGAACGAAATTACTCAGAACAATGTCTTTGATGAGGCATATACTCTCCACCGCAGGATAGTGCTCAATGCTCAGGCGGCACAGGAATCTCTTTTTGAGGTGTGCAAGGGGCTTAAAGAAATGCGGGACAAAGAGCTGTACAGAGAATTGGGATATGAAAATATTAACCTGTATGCTCAGGCTGAACTTGGTATGACAGGCCGCAATGTAAGGCGCTATGTTTCGGTTGCCGAAATGGTTGAGACAGGGCGGACACC
>CADBTF010000021.1 GCA_902797485.1 uncultured Ruminococcus sp.
AGCGATAGAAACTGAGCGGGAAATACTTGTGCCGATAAAAAGCAAGGCGGATTATTACTTAGATACCTCTGCTTCCACTACTGCGGAGTTCAAGGAGAGAATGTATAACATCTTTCTTGACCAGGAGGAGGAGTATATGCGTATTGATGTGCGTTCCTTCGGGTTCAAGTTCGGTTCATTAAGTGAGGGGGACCTGATCTTTGATGTCAGGTGCCTGCCTAACCCTTTTTATATTCCTGAGCTTAAAGAAAAGACCGGTCTGAACAGTGAGGTCTCAGATTATGTTATGCAGTTCGATGAAGCAAAGCAGCTGCTGGATAAGCTTGATGACCTGATAGATTTTCTTATCCCGCTTTACAAAAAAGAGGGCAAGGCACAGCTCGTGATAGCCTTCGGCTGCACCGGCGGAAAGCACCGAAGTGTTACATTTGCTGAGAGAGTGGCTGCACATTTAAAGGGCAAGGGCTTTAAGGTCAGGGTATCGCACCGAGATATCAACAAACGGTGATAGATGATATGGAGGATAATAAATCTTTTTCTTATAAAGTAAAGGACGAGCTCCTTTCAAAAATAAACAGTACCCAAAAGGCCGATGCTTGCCTTATGGGTATTTTGGCTTTTTGCAATGTACTCAGCGACAAAGAGATTATATATCTGACAGAGCATAAAAACGCAGCTGATTTTTTTGTAAGTAACTGTGCGAGAATTTGTGATGACGAAAATGCAGTAACTGTTTCTGTTACCGGAAAAAAAGATGATTCTGTGCTTTATCGTCTTGAGATCGAAGATGAGAATGATCGCCTTGATCTTTTGAATTATTTCAGAATGGATTCTTCCCGGCGGCTTACTCCTGATGATCTTCCAAAGGCGAAGCTGTATCCTCAGCTGATCGCAGGCATCTTCATCTCCTGCGGCTCAATTAATGACCCGGAAAAAACTTATCATTTAGAATTCGTGATGCCTGACATTCAGCTTTGCAATGATTTTGGTTTGCTGCTTCTGGAAAATTATAATATTCTTGCAAAGCAGACTGAACGGAAGAATTCGCAGGTCGTTTACATAAAAGAATCAGAAGCTATAATAGACCTGCTTAATGTTATGGGAGCCACTAATTCTGCTTTTGAACTGATAGATGTCAAAATAATGAAGGATATGCGCAATAGGATTAATAGGGCTGTAAATTGCGATAACGCTAATATTGAAAGAACATTGAAGGCTGCTGAAAAGCAGGTCATCGATATAGAGCTCATTGATGAAACTGTTGGCATAGATTCCCTGCCGGAGACTTTGCAGGAAATTGCAAGAGTGAGATACGAAAACCCGGATATAAGCTTAAAGGAGCTGGGGGCTCTTTTGATTCCTCCAATATCAAGGTCGGGAGTCAATCACAGGCTTGTCAGGTTATCTGAGATCGCAGAAAAAATAAGAAACGGAAAATACTGAGAAGGGAAGTGCAGCGAATGGAAAATTTTGTGCATTTGCATGTTCATACTGAATATTCGCTGCTTGACGGAGCCTGCCGCATTAAAGACTTAGTTTCTGCTGTTAAAGAAATGGGTCAGACAGCCTGTGCTATTACCGATCATGGAAATATGTTCGGAGCAATTGCATTTTACAATGAATGTATAGCCCAAGGTATCAAGCCCATCATAGGGTGCGAGGTGTATGTTGCTCCATATTCACGGTTCAATAAATACGGCAAGGAGGATATGAAGCCTTATCATCTGATCTTGCTCTGTGAGAATAATGTGGGCTATTATAACCTTATGAAGCTTGTTTCCTTTGCATACACAGAAGGCTTCTATAACCGCCCAAGAATAGATGCAGAGCTTCTCGAAAAATATCACGAGGGGCTTATTTGTCTTTCGGCGTGCCTTGCAGGTGAGATAGCAAGGAAGCTATCAGTTGGCGATTATGATGGTGCAAAATACACAGCAGTAAAATACAGGAGGATATTCGGGCATAATAATTATTATTTGGAGCTTCAAAACCATAAGTTTATGGACGAGGAGCGGATCGTTCCGCTTATTGTAAAGCTTTCACGAGAGACCGGTATCCCGCTTGTTGCCACAAATGATGTTCATTATATCAAGAGTGAGGATTACGATATTCAGGAGGCTTTGGTCTGTATTTCTACCGGCACAACAATGAAGGAGCCTTCTAAGATCAAATTCCCGACCCATGAGTTTTATCTTAAATCTCAGTATGAAATGGAGGAGCTTTTTCCGACTTTCCCGGAGGCTGTCAACAATACCACGCATATTGCACAAAGATGCAATGTATCCTTTGAGTTCGGAGTAACAAAGCTTCCGCCGTTTTATCTTGAAGGTGTTTCTGATAATGAGGCCTTCTTGTATAAGATCTGCCGAGAAGGGCTTATCGAAAGATACGGAGCTGATAATAAGGAAGCAGCGGAAAGGCTTGAATACGAGCTTTCCGTCGTTAAGAAAATGGGTTATGTGGATTATTATTTGATTGTGTGGGATTTTGTCCATTATGCGAAATCAAATGATATTCCCGTTGGCTGCGGACGTGGCTCCGGGGCAGGAAGCCTTGCTGCTTATTGCATCGGGATAACAAACATTGACCCTCTAAAGTACGGATTGATATTTGAGCGCTTTTTAAATCCCGAAAGAGTATCTATGCCTGACTTTGATATAGATTTTTGTATCATCGGCAGGCAAAAGGTAATTGATTATGTTATAAATAAATACGGTTCTGAAAATGTTTCTCAGATCATTTCTTTTGGTACTCTTGCTGCAAAGGCTGCTATAAAGGACGTTGCCCGTGTGTTTGAGATACCATTTCAAACTGCGGACCGTTTATCAAAATCTATTCCCCGAGGAATGACTTTGAGTGAAGCTATAGAGGTAAAACCTGAGCTGCAGGAGCTGCGCAAAAATGATATTATGCTCAGGCAGGTCATTGACCTGGCTTCTAAGATAGAAGGTATGCCGAGAAATGTTTCAAAGCACGCTGCGGGAGTCGTTATTACAAAGGACCCTGTTTATAACTATGTGCCTCTTTATGCTAAGGACGGTGTGATCGAAACTCAGTATGAGAAAAATGCTCTTGAAAGGCTTGGACTTTTAAAAATCGACTTGCTTGGTCTGCGAAACCTGACTATAATAGATAAATGCCAAAAGATCATTAGGCGGCGTGAACCTGACTTTGATATTGAGAACGTCCCACTTGATGATGAGCAGGTTTATAAAATGCTTTCCAGAGGGCGCACAGAGGGAGTCTTTCAGCTTGAAAAGCCGGGCATGACTGCTAAGCTAATGCAGCTGAAACCTAAGAACATCAATGATCTGATAGCCATGCTTTCGCTCTATCGCCCAGGTCCTATGGATTCTATCCCGACATATATCTATAACCGTGCAAGGCCTTCCAAGATCACTTATAAACACCCTTTACTGAAAGATATTCTTGAAAGCACCTATGGCTGCATTATTTATCAGGAACAGGTCATGCAGATCTTCCGTACACTGGCGGGCTATTCCTATGGGCGTGCTGATAATGTAAGGCGGGCAATGGCAAAGAAGAATCATCAGCTTCTTGAAAGCGAGCGCCATGCTTTTATATACGGTGAGGAAGGGCAGTGCGTCGGCTGCATAGCAAACGGTGTCCCTGAGCAGATCGCTGATCAGATATTTGATGAAATGAGTTCCTTTGCTTCATACGCATTCAATAAATCCCATGCAGCTGCCTATGCCAATATTTCATATCAGACTGCATATTTGAAATGCCATTATCTTATGGAATATATGTCAGCGCTGATGTCCATAGCAATGCTTGACGGGTCGGAAAAGCTTCAGGAATATATAAATGAATGCAAACGCAATGATGTAAGGCTGCTGCCCCTTGATATTAATAAAAGCGGCAGTGAATTTATTGTTGAGCCTGATGGCATACGTTTTTCGCTTCTGGCGATAAAAAGCCTTGGCGAGGGCTCTGTTTCAGCTATTGTACGGGAAAGAGAGAGAGGCGGAAGCTTTAAGGGGTTGCGTGATTTTTGCAGAAGGACCACCGGCAGGGAGGTTACGGTCAGAGGTGTTGAGCAGCTGATAAAAAGCGGAGCCTTTGACTGCTTTGAGAACAACCGCCACGAGATGCTGTCTGCATATGAGGCGCTGATGTCCGGCGCAAGCAGGGAACAGAGAGATAATTTAGAGGGCCAGATAAATTTCTTTGGTTTAGCTGATGCTCAGACGGCAGAACAGCCCATAGAAAAGCTTGAGGAATACCCAAGACATATGCTTCTTGATTTTGAGCGTGAGGCTGTGGGAATGTATATGACCGGGCACCCCCTTGAGAGCTATGATGATTTAGCTAAAGCCAGCGGCTGTGTTACTGTTTCCGATGTTTGTTTTCATAGGGTCAAAAAATTTGACGAGGTGAAAATGGTCGTCCTTGTTACAGGTGTGCGGCGGAAAACTACTAAGAAAATGGAGAAAATGTGCTTTGCTCAGTGTGAGGACAGATATAACAGCCTTGAGCTTGTTATTTTTCCTTATATGTATAACTCCAAATACTTTCTCGTAAAGGAAGGAGCAATGCTCTATATTGTCGGTAACGTGCAATATCAGGAGGACGAAGAGCCTAAAATAATTGCTGAAATAGTTGAACCCGCAGAATATTTCAGAGATGCCTGCTACGACAGAGGTGTATGCCTTAAAATAGATTCAAGCAATACAGAATTGATAGATAAAGTTCGTAAGCTCGCAGAGGAAAACGCTTCTGACAATGGAAGAGCATTTAAGATCTATTTCTCGGATAAACGAATTATGACGGCTCTTAAAACTGTTAAGAAAATTAAGCTGACAGAGGAACTTTTTAATTCATTTGTAGAAATAGTAGGCATAGATAACATAAAATTTATTTAGAGGTGAAATATGGGACCCAAGGATTATATTGTTGTAAAATTAGACGGTGATTATGCTCATCTGAAAGACCTTCACTCCGGAGAGGAGCTGCTTATAGCCAGAGCTTTGATACCTGAGGAAAGTGACGAGGGCACCTGCCTACATTACGAAAACCTCAGCTATTCTGTGATAGAATGATGAAAAAAAATAAATAGCTATGGAAATTTCTGCAAAGCTGTGTTATACTATATAATGCTTGCTTATAAATTTAAATAGAAACGGAGCTGAATTATGTCAGTTGAAATAACGTTTAGAAAAAAGTACCCCAACGGGATCAATCTTACTAAAATATACGACAGCAAGTTCAAGTCATTTGGAATAGTAATAAAGCTTATCGTTCCCAATGATAAGACCAAGGTGCCTTTGTATACCCTGGCGTTGGATATCCTTGCCACCTCCTCAAGAAAATATCCTGAAATGGAGCAGCTTTCAAAAGAGCTTTCTAATCTTTATTCTGCTTCGATCGGTTCAGGTGCATCAAAGATCTCTGAATACTTTTCCTTGTCATTGACACTTAACTGTATATGTGATGAATACACAATTGATAACGAACAAGTATCAGAAAAAGCAACGGAGCTGTTCCTTGATTGCCTGCTTGACCCAAATCTGGAAAACGGAGTATTTGCTAATAAGTATTTCAGGCTTTGCAGAGATGATCTGATCGATGATACAGATGCTATTATCAACAACAAGAGAAGATATGCAGGTATTCTTGCAAACAAGCGAATTTACAAAGGTGAGAATTATTCTCTTTCTGCTTTTGATTATCGTGACGTATTAAAAAATGCTTCACCGGAGCAGGTCACAGAAGCATATTATGAGCTGCTGAAAAAGGCGTATATAGACATTTTTGTGACCGGCGGCAATAATGATGACAAGATCACTGATATAATAATCAGCCGTTTATCAGAGCTTGAAAGGGCGCCTTTCGGTGAGCCTGAATACGATTCTTTTTCCCCGCTTAAAACTGAGGTGTGCCGGGATTCAGAAACGATCGAGGCGAACCAGAGCCAGCTGATAATGGCATACAAGACGGATAACTATAATGAGTATGCGTCAAAGCTGTTTAATGCTATGCTTGGCGCACTGCCTACCTCTAAGCTGTTTATGAATGTGAGAGAGAAGATGTCCTTGTGCTATTACTGCGATGCGATGCTTTCAGAGTTTAAGGGCACGCTCATAATAAATTCCGGCCTTGATTCAAATAATATCTCTCTTGCACAAGAGGCCATCACAGAGCAGCTTGAAGCTATACAGAACGGTGATTTTACCGATGAGGAAATGGACAATGCAAAGCTTTATCTTTCTGAGGCATATCTTTCCAACTATGATTCTAAGTATGATATATGCACTTGGTACAGCTTTCAGTTTTCTCATGGGACCTTTGACACTCCGGAAGAAAAGGGAAGAAAGATCAAAGCAGTTACAAGGGAAATGCTGATTGAAGAAGCAAAGCACTATAAGCTGGACACTGTATTTGTGTTAAAGGGTGAGAATGGAGGTAATGATGATGAAGCTTGAGCCTGAAATATTTCGCAGTGAGCTGTGCAAGAATGAATATCACCTTTATCATCATCCGTCCGGACTTGATGTGCTGATAATGCAGCTGCCCGGTTTTACAACTACTGAGGCACTTTTTGCAACTAAATATGGTTCAGTAAACAATTGCTTTAAAACTGTTGACACAGGTGATTATATAAAAGTCCCTGACGGCATAGCCCATTATTTAGAGCATAAGCTTTTTGAAGGTGAAGAATGCGGAGTATTTGAGCGATATGCCAAGACCGGTGCTTATGCAAACGCCTTCACTTCCTTCGGTACGACAGCTTACACCTTTAGTGCATCGTCAGATTACAAGGAGCCGCTGGCTATACTTCTTGATTTTGTTCAGAACCCGTATATTACTGACGAGAACGTTGAGAAGGAACGGGGAATAATAGCTCAGGAAATCAAAATGACTAATGATTCTCCTGTCAGAGCACTTTTCTTTGAGCAGCTTGGCTGCCTGTATCACAACCACCCGGTCAAGATCGACATTGCCGGAACTGTTGAATCTATTCAGGATATTACAGCACCATTGCTTTATAAGTGCTACAACACCTTTTATAATCTGCACAACATGGTGCTTTCGATTGCGGGAAATGTTGATGATGAAACTGTGCTTGCTATATGTGATAAGTATTTAAAGCCTGTTGAAAACAAGCAGCTTGAAAGCTTCTTCCCGGAGGAGCCTTTAACAGTAGCGAAGCCAAGGTCTGAGATCAGAAGGCAGGTCGGCGTTCCGATTTTCAGCTTGGGCTTTAAATGCCCGCCTCTGACAGGCAAAGAACTGCAAAGGACCTCAATGGCCTGTGATCTGATGCTTAAAGTGTTCTTTGGAAGTATGTCTGAATGGTACAAGGAGGCTGTAAATCAAGGCATAATCAACACTACCTTTTCAACAGAGGTTTTTAGCTCAGCCAACGGCTATTTTACTATTATACTTTCTGGAGAAGCTAAGGACCCGGAGGCGGCATATAACAGTATATGTGCAAAGCTGAAGACCATTGACAGAGCAAGCTTTGATGATGATCTTTTCAGGACATTGATAAAGAGCGGCTACGGTTCGGAAATTATGAAATATAATATAGTATCAGAGTGTGCAGAATTTATGTGCTATAATTATCTGAGCGGAGTTGGCTGCTTTGATAATTTGCAGATAATGTCTGAGCTGACCGCTGATGAGGTATTTGAGACATCAAAGCTTCTTGATCTGGACAGATCGTCCTTCTGTGTAGTCAGAAATTAAAAGAGGGAGAGTTGATAATGACGCAATTTTTACAGGTGCTTGCTGCTGACCTTGACACCGGAGTCATCAGCAAGATTAGAGAAAACCCGGATAAGGTATATTTCCCGAATTTTGGCAGCGGTGATAATATATTTACCGAAGGTATCACCATTGACAGAGTAATGTTTACTATTCCCGGCATCAATTTCAAGGTCTATTGGTACGGCTTTTTGATAGCGATAGGCATTCTCTTGGCAATGTTCTATGGATTTAAGAGAATGAAAGAGGTCGGTGTTGACCCGGACAGAGCAACTGACGGTATTATTGCTGGCTTCTTCGGAGCGATCTTCGGCGCAAGACTATACTATATACTGTTTAACAGTGATATGTCATTTTCGCAGTTCTTTGATATTCGTGACGGAGGACTTGCGATTTACGGCGGAATAATCGGAGCGATAGTAGTCGGCGGTATAGTCGTGAAGATTCGCAAAGTGAAGCTTACTGCTTTGCTTGATGTGGTAGGTCCCTGCTTTTTGATAGGACAGGCTATAGGGCGCTGGGGCAACTTCTTTAACCAGGAGGCATTTGGTGCTAATACCGATCTGCCCTGGGGCATGATGAGCAACAAAACCATCGTCTATATCGCAGAGCACTACGATGACCTTGGCGGGCAGGTATCCAGCTATGCGCCGGTTCACCCTTGCTTTTTATATGAGTCTCTGTGGTGCATTGCTGCTTTTGTATTCCTGCATTTTTATTTGAAGCACAGAAAATTTGACGGTGAAGTTTTCCTGATGTATATAGGGCTTTACGGACTGGGAAGATTCTTCATTGAGTCAACAAGAACAGATTCGCTGTATCTTATGAATATAAAGGTGTCTCAGCTTGTGGCTGGAGCTTGTGTGATCGCCGCTGTGGTGCTTATTATTATTTTCAGAAGTATGGTCAAGAGAAGTGATGATTATAAGCTTTATGTTGATACCAAGCTCAGCAAGGCCCAAATGGAGGAATATGATTCCTATGCAGAAATGCAGAAGGCTAAGAAGGAGCTGAAAGCCAAGATCAAGGCTGCGAAGGCTTCCGGTGAAAGCACTGCCGAGCTTGAAAAGGAATATGAAGAAAAGTTTGGCAAGAATGCCAAGAAGCCCTCTGATGAAGTTGAAGCAGAAGAAAACTCTGAGGCGGAGGGAAAATACACTTCTATCCTCGTAGATGATGAAGATAATGATAAAGAAGAAACAATAACTGAAGATAACAAGGAGGAAAATTCTGATGAGTAATATCATTGACGGAAAGGCTGTATCTGCACAGGTCAAGCAGAGGATCAAGGAAGAAACAGCCAAGCTTAAAGAGCAGGGGATCGATATAGGTCTTGCGGTTGTGATCGTAGGTGACGACCCTGCTTCTAAGGTTTATGTCCGCAACAAGAAGAAGGCTTGTGAGGAGGTCGGCTTTAATTCCTATGAGTATGCTTTGCCGGCTGAAACAACTGAGCAGGAGCTTCTTGACCTGGTGAATAAGCTGAATGCTGATGACAAGGTGAACGGTATACTTGTTCAGCTCCCGCTGCCCAAGCATCTGGACGACAAAGTCATTATTAATAATATTCTTCCTGAGAAGGACGTAGACGCTTTCCACCCGGTAAATGTCGGAAAAATAATGATCGGTGATTATAATTTCCTGCCATGCACACCTGCCGGTGTTATGGAGCTGATCGCATCGACCGGCACAGAGATTCAGGGCAAGGAATGTGTTGTTATCGGCAGGAGCAATATAGTAGGCAAGCCGATGGCTATGCTGCTTCTGCATAAGAGCGGAACTGTTACTATCTGTCATTCCAAGACCAAAAATCTGAAAGAGGTCGCAAGCAGAGCAGATATACTTGTAGCAGCAGTGGGCAAGCCTAAGATCATAACTGCCGACTATATCAAGGAAGGCGCTGTAGTAATAGATGTTGGTATGGACAGAGACGAGAACGGAAAGCTTTGCGGTGATGTTGATTTTGAGAACTGCAAGGACAAAGCAGGCTTTATCACTCCTGTACCCGGCGGCGTTGGCCCTATGACCATAGCAATGCTTATGCAGAACACACTCACTGCGGCAAAGGTAAAGAACGGGCTTATGGATAATACTGTTGAACAAGAGGTCGATACTAAGGAGAGGACTGTATTCAACAAGCTTTTCCTGCACACCTGATCGTGTATATCTTTTTGATAAATGTAAAACTTTTATGAATTCTATTTACAAACCAATTGCTTTGTAGTATAATTATATTGTTGTATTCACAGCATATCCCTGCCGCAGAATATGGGTAAAGCCCTTATGGGAAGGTTACCTGCCATATCCTTCGGCTGTGGAAATATTTTTTGAAAGAGGTACAAAAAATGCTCAGAAAAGACGAAAAGACAGCTGTTATCGAAGCTAACAGAACTCACGAGACCGACACAGGCTCCCCTGAGGTACAGATCGCTATTCTCACCAAGAGGATCAACGATCTCACCGAGCATCTCAAGACACACAAGAAGGATCATCACTCCAGAAGAGGCCTTCTGAAAATGGTTGGTAAGAGAAGAAATCTTCTTGGCTACCTGAAGGATAAGGACATCGAGAGATACAGAGCTACTATCGAAAGACTCGGACTTCGTAAGTAATTATTTTCAAGCACTAAGGCAGAGGCGTTTTCCGCCACTGCCTTTTGGTGTTTATTTTACCACTTTGCCAAAATACACAGGCGGCGTCGGTTAGCAATAAACAGAACTCGTGAATATCTTTCGCGGAGTCTGTTTATTGCTGATGGCTCGCCTGTGAATGATAATATTATAGGAGGAAATTTGTATGTTTGAGAATTACAGAAAATTTGAGACTACATACGCAGGCAGACCTTTTGTTGTTGAGACCGGCAAGGCTGCACAGCTGGCTAACGGTTCCTGCTGGGTGCGTTACGGCGAGACTGTAGTAATGGCTAATGTCACAGCTTCACCTAAGCCAAGAGAGGGGATCGACTTTTTCCCGCTTTCAGTTGACTACGAGGAAAGACTTTATTCTGTAGGTAAGATCCCAGGCTCTTTTATGAAGAGAGAGGGTAAGCCTACCGAGAAGGCTATCCTGACTTCCAGAATGGTCGACAGACCTATTCGTCCTCTTTTCCCTAAGGATATGAGAAATGACGTTTCGGTTGTAATGACAGTACTTTCTGTTGACCCCGACTGCTCACCCGAGATCGCCGGTATGATCGCAACATCTATTACTATCTCTATTTCTGATATTCCTTGGAACGGACCTATCGCCGGTATCAGCGTTGGCTTGGTTGACGGCGAGTTGGTTCTTAATCCTACTCTTGAGCAGAGAAATAACAATCATCTGAACCTCACCGTTGCCGGTTCAATGGAAAAGATCGTTATGATAGAGGCCGGCGCTGACGAGGTGCCTGATGACAGAATGTTAGAGGCTATTCTTCTCGGACATGAGGAGATCAAAAAAATGGTAGCTTTCATCAATGACATCAAAGCTCAGATCGGCAAGCCTAAGTTTGAGTTTGAGTCTATGGAGCTTGACCACGATATGATGGACGAGCTTATGGCTGAATTCGGCGATCAGATCAAGTTTGCTCTTGATACTGACGATAAAAATATCCGTGATGCAAGAATGCAGCCTATCACTGATGCTATCCTTGAAAAGTATTCTGAGAAATATGAGAACCTGCCTACTATAATCGGTGAAGTAATGTACAAGCTTCAGAAGATCATAGTAAGAGACTGGCTCTATAACGGCAAGCGTGTTGACGGCAGAGGCATTGATGAGATCAGACCTCTTGCTGCTGAAGTCGGCTTCCTGCCAAGAGTTCACGGGTGCGGTCTGTTCACCAGAGGCCAGACTCAGGTTATGACTATCTGCACACTGGGCCCCGTAAGCGATGCTCAGCGTCTTGACGGGCTTGACGAAGAAGAATCCAAGAGATATATCCACCACTATAATTTCCCAAGCTATTCTGTAGGTGAGACCAAGCCTTCAAGAGGCCCCGGCAGACGTGAGATCGGCCACGGTGCTCTTGCTGAAAGGGCTCTTGTTCCTGTTATTCCTTCTGTTGAGGAATTCCCTTATGCTATCAGAATGGTTTCTGAGGTGCTTTCCTCCAACGGCTCTACTTCTCAGGGTTCTATCTGTGGCTCTACACTTGCTCTTATGGACGCAGGTGTTCCCATCAAGGCTCCTGTTGCCGGTATCTCCTGCGGCCTTATCACCAAGGACGACGGCAGCTGGATGACAATGGTAGATATTCAGGGCCTTGAGGATTTCTACGGAGATATGGACTTTAAGGTTGGCGGTACCAAGAACGGTATCACTGCTATTCAAGTAGATATTAAGGTTGACGGCCTTACACCTGATATCATTAAAGAAGCCTTTGCTAAGACCCATAAGGCAAGAGATTATATCCTTGACGAGATCATGCTCAAGGCTATCCCTGAGCCGAGGCCTGAGGTAAACAAGTGGGCTCCCAAGATGCTGACGACCAAGGTTCCTATTGATAAGATCAGAGAGGTCATCGGCAGCGGTGGAAAGGTTATCCAGAAGATCAGTGCTGAGTGCGATGTTAAGATCGACATTGAGGAGGACGGAAATGTATTTGTTTCCGGCCTTGATAAGGCAAAGGCTGAGCAGGCTATCTCTATCATCAACACTATTGCTAACGATCCTGAGATCGGTGCTATCTATAAGGGCAAAGTAGTTCGTATAATGAATTTCGGTGCCTTTGTTGAGATCGCTCCCGGCAAGGACGGCCTTGTTCACATTTCTAAGCTTGACAAGTCAAGAGTTGAAAAGGTAGAGGATATTGTCCAGATCGGTGATGAAATTGTTGTAAAGGTCATGGAGATAGATTCTCAGGGAAGGATCAATCTCTCCCGCAAGGACGCTCTTGCAGATATTGAAGCTAAGAAAAAGCAGTAAGGGAATAATGCAATGAGATGCCCGGTATGTAATGAGGAATTCTCTGAGCGGTATGGAAGCTGCCCTGGCTGCGGTTATAGCGTGAATAGCGGTAGCAGCCAGCATACTCCCGTTTATCGTCAGCCAGAATCGTTTTTGCAAAAACCTGCTATATCTCAAAGCAACAAGGCAAATCCCAAAACTGTAGTGGCTGTTGTACTTATCATTATTACTTCAGTATTAGGTATCTTCATTTATAGGATCGGCAAACTCAATGCTCATAAGCAATTTGATTTTGGTGATTTTACGATCGAGCTTCCTTCAAAAATGAAAGAGGTTGAAGACAGCAAGTTTGTAAGCCTGTTAAATGCACATTCATATAAAGCATCGGAGTATGAGGCTGATCGTGTCAGATTTGCTTATATCATTTATGATTATTCTGATGCTGCTTCAAGCAGTGACCAGAAAATAACAAGCAGATCATTGATCGACAGCTTTGCTGAAGCATACAGTTCTTATCCGGATTATTATGAATATGAGAAATCTTCAAATGTTCTGAAAATGAGAATGCGTGGAGATGATGATATTCTTGCGTATTGTCATATAAAAATAGTCAAGGACAATGACCGGGTATTTATCCTATATCTTGTTTGCAATGATTCTTATAAATCAGGATATGAAAAGCGATTTGATGAATATATGTCATCATTCTATATCAAATGATTAAGTGTTTATCAGGATAAATGATGCCTTAGTAATAATTGAGTTATAACACAATCCCCCGCAGTGTATTAAAAATGCTGCGGGGGATTTTTTTATGTTATGCTTTCAAGTGTTTCTTTGATCGATCTCAGGATCCTTTTTTCCAGCCTGCTGATGTATGACTGGGAAATACCCAGCTTATCAGCCACCTGCTTTTGAGTAAGATCTTTTTTACCGTTTAAGCCAAACCGCATTATCATGATCTGCTTTTCACGCTCCGGAAGCTTTTCTATTTCGTGAAGGAGCAGCTGCTTATCAACTTCATTTTCAATATCTCTGTTTACAATATCATCGTCAGTGCCAAGAATATCCGAGAGTAAAAGCTCATTGCCGTCCCAGTCGATATTCAAAGGTTCATCTATTGAGATCTCATTTTTATATTGCGTTGTTTTTCTTAGGTGCATAAGTATCTCGTTTTCTATGCAGCGGGAGGCATAAGTGGCAAGCTTTATTTTTTTGTCAGGGCGAAAGGTCTTGATCGATTTGATGAGGCCTATCGTTCCTATAGAGACAAGATCCTCCAGACCTACGCCTGATGATTCAAACTTTTTTGCTATGTAGACCACAAGCCGTAGATTATGAACTATCAGCAGGTCTCTGGCTTTTTCAGGGTCAGAGCTAAGCAGCTCAAAGGTTTTAGCTTCTTCCTCGGGGCTTAATGGCGGCGGTAACTGCTCTGCGCCGTTTACATAATCAACTGTATTATCATCAGCAAATAGACCTGCGAGGATATCCTTGATTCTTTTTTTCAATTCGTTCAGTCTCATATTGTTCTCCTTACATCAATAATTTAGGGTTGAAAATGGCTCTTTCTTTTCCGCTGCTTTTAACTATCCCTACTGCACATTTGATCTCCTTTATAATGCTGTCGCTTTCAATTATGAGAGTTTTGCCTTTCAGCGTTACCGGCATAAGCGACTTTGAGCTTACTGTTGAATATGGTATTAAATGAAAACCTGATGAATAGTATTTGTTTTCGTTATCAAGCTCAAAATAATCGTAAAGTTTATTACTTGAGAAGATCACGACCGGTTCACCGCTAAAGCTGTCTATCAGCACGTTGCCGCTGTCGCTGACTGCCGGAAGTGTCAAAGAAATATCTCCATAGGTGAAAACTGCTTTATATGCTTTATTTTTGCAGCTGTTTCTGAAGGAATGCTTTTCGTAAATGGTTATTATAAAGTAGGTCGCAGCAACACACATCATTAAGAGCCATATAGGGATTTTAAAGTATACAGTCATATTATGCGCTTTAATAAAACCTGCTCCGAAGAATTCCCAGACAGCCAGGCAGATACCGCCGAGAACTATGTTTAAGGCTATGTAATACATAGTGTAGGAGAAAAGCTTCTGTTTGCTCTGGGGATCAAAAGCAAGTTTGACAGTTATTAATAATATGAAGACCTTTACAATTGTTATGGCTAGTGATTCGATAAAATTTTCAGCTTTGAGAATAATTATCGTTGAAGATATAGCACCGAACATTATACTTAATACATGCCCTTTTCTTTTTAAAGCTGAGTGGGTTATTATTGAAAGGAGCTTAACTAATACGAGGGTTATCAGGGCATTGCTTATTATCAATAAATCAATATATATCTTCATTCTCTCACCCCCCTGTCATTATTATATAACTGTTATGGTTAAATTTATGTCGATAAAAAAGGCTGCACAGAGACATCTGCACAGCCTTATATTTTCATATAAAAGCGAAAAAGACAACCTATTGGCTGCCTTCTTGCTTGTGTAAAAATTTTGGAGAGGATGAAACGAGCTAAGGGTTACTTAGCAGTGTTCAATTCTTTTTCTTTCTGTTGTTCTACAACTATAATTATACTCATATATCAATGAAATTCAAGAACAACAAAGTTACATTTTACTACAAAACAGTTACACTGATCAATATTCAACGCCGTAATCAGCACGGTATTTCTTCATGGCCTCCAGATATTCCTTGCCTTCGATAACACCGTCTTCAATAGCCTTGATAATATCGTTGATGGTCACGATAGAATAAACCTTTATTCCAAATTCAGAATAGGCGTCCTGCACTGCGGAGTTATCAGATGTAAGAGATTTTTCCATTCTGTCAACGGTTATTACCATTCCTGTGACATCAACATCAGCAGCAGACCTAAGCTTTGGCAGTGACTCACGAAGCGCCTTGCCCGAAGTCATAACATCATCAATGATAATTACCTTTTCACCGTCAGTAAGTGTCTTGCCAACGAACATTCCGCCCTCACCGTGATCCTTGACTTCTTTGCGGTCAAAGCAGTAGGCAACATTCACATTGTACTTTGTTGCCAGTGCAACGATCGCTGAAACTGCGAGGGGAATGCCCTTGTAAGCAGGGCCAAAAAGAGTTTCAACAGGTATCTTATTGTCTACGATGCAATCAGCATAGAAGCCGCCCAGCTTTGCAAGCTGCTCACCGGTTTTGTAGTTGCCGCAGTTGATGAAATAGGGGGCCTTTCTGCCGCTTTTAAGAGTGAAATCTCCGAAGGTCAGCACACCGCTGTCTGCCATAAATTTGATAAATTCTTCCTTGTAGGTCATATTATCCGTCCTTTCAATTTATAGTATATCAAGCCGCAACTCGTCGCCGTCGGCAGTAAGTCCAAGTGCTGTAACACTGCACTCGCCCTTGTCAATAAGCTGTTCTGCCACCTTATCTTCAACATTCGCACGGATATAGTGCCTGATGTCTCTGGCACCAAGCTTGCCGCCATGGGTCTTTTTTGCAATAAGGGCAGTTGCCTTATCGTCATAGGCGAAGGTGATACCGTTCTCTGAAAGCGGCTGCTTCATTTCGTCAAGCATAAGTCCAGCGATCTTAGCGTAGTCGGCCTCAGTAAGAGGGTTAAATACTACTACCTCATCAACACGTCCGAGAAATTCCGGCCTGAGAAAATCCCGCAGGCCTTTCATTGCCTTTTCTTCTGAGATCTCGTCCTCAGTTTTGTTAAAGCCAACTCCGGTTTCCTTGGAGGTCGAACCGGCATTTGAGGTCATAACAACAACAGTATTTTCAAAGGAAACGCTCCTGCCCTGCGAATCCCTGAGCTTGCCTTCGTCAAGGATCTGCAGCATTATATTCATAACATCAGGGTGGGCTTTTTCGATCTCGTCAAAGAGAATAACTGAGTAGGGCCGGCGGCGGACCTTTTCAGTAAGCTGCCCGGCATCATCAAAGCCTACATATCCCGGAGGTGAGCCAATCAGCTTGGAGACTGAGTGCTTCTCCATATATTCAGACATATCTATCCTGATAATTGGCTCTGTAGCATCAAAAAGCTCTTCACCCAGCACCTTTACAAGCTCTGTCTTTCCAACACCTGTCGGCCCGACAAAGATGAATGACGCAGGCCTTCTGCGTTTTGCAAGCTGCACCCTTGTGCGCTTTATAGCCTTTACTACCTTGTCAACTGCCTGATCCTGCCCGATAATGCGCTTGCTCATGGCGTCTTTCAGGCCTCTTATCTTCTCATACTGTGTTTCAACGATCTTGTTGGCCGGAATACCTGTCCACATTTCTATAACTGTTGAAATATCAGCGTCCGTTACCTGGAGTTTAGATATAGCTGCCTCAGCTTCCTTTAGCTGGTTCTGAATTTTCAATACATCAGCTTTTTCCTTGGCAAGAGTCTCATAATCGATCTCGTCAGCAGCTTCAAGTTCCTCGACTTTGTCGTTATGTTCTTTTAGCTGTTTATTGAGCTGATCGTAGGCAGTAAGGTCCTTGCTTCCGATACTTGCAACAGCACAGGCTTCGTCCAGCAGGTCGATAGCCTTGTCTGGCAGGAATCTGTCATTGATATATCTTTCGGAAAGGACAGCGCACATTTTAAGGCAATGATCTGAGATATTAACTCTGTGGTGCGCAGTATAATATTTTGCAATGCCTTTTAATACATTAACTGTGTCCTCTACAGTAGGCTCATTTACAGTGACGGGCTGAAAGCGTCTTTCAAGAGCAGAATCTTTCTCGATATATTTACGGTACTCCTTGAAGGTAGTCGCACCAATGACCTGAACTTCACCTCTGGAAAGAGCAGGCTTTAATATATTGGCTGCATTCATAGAGCCCTCACTGTCGCCGGCGCCAACAAGATTGTGGACCTCATCAATGAAGAGGATAACATTACCCTCTTTTTTAACTTCCTCCACAAGCCCCTTGCAGCGGCTTTCAAATTGGCCTCTGAACTGTGTTCCGGCAACCAAAGCGGTCAGGTCAAGCAGATATACCTCCTTATCCTTGATGCGGAAGGGAACATCACCGGCTACGATCCTCTGTGCTATGCCTTCAGCGATAGCTGTTTTACCTACACCGGGCTCACCTATCAGGCAAGGATTGTTTTTTTGCCTGCGTGATAGTATTTGTATCACTCTGGCGATCTCATTGTCCCGCCCGATAATGTTATCGAGCTGACCTTCACGGGCCTTTTCTGTCAGATTGGTACAATAGTTGTTCAGGAACTTTAGCTCCTTCTTTTTGTCACGTCTGTCACGCCCCCGTCCTCTTGGCAGAGGGCCTGCACCGGAATTTGGCTGATTAGCCGGCGGTTCATTATTGCCTCCCATTCCTCCGCCGAAAAGCTGGCTTAAAAATCCCGGCATGGTGCCGCTGCCGCCCATTTCAAAATCGTGGCCGTCATTAAGCTCCATAAGCTGGTCGGTCATATTCTTTATTTCCTCGTCAGAGATGCCGAGCATTTTCTTAAAATCCTCGGTCTGAGAGATACCAAGCTCGTAAGCGCATTGAAGGCAGAGAGCCTGGTGCTTTTTCTCCTTTGGGTTCTTTGGATCGACCTGCGAAATGAACATCACAGCAGGCCGTTTTCCGCATTTTGAGCATAATACCTGTTCCATTTATATCTCCTTTCTATTTATAGAAAAAATTGAAGAATACTTTAAAGATGATCGTGTCGTCAAAAACCTGAGAATCCATAATGGAATCTGATTTGACTATTGCTGCCATTATAGCCGCAAACAGCCCCACAAAGAGCACGCCCTTTATAATTCCGAATATCAGCCCCAGAGTTTTGTTTGCTCCGGAGATCGCAGGGAGGTGATCCAGCACACCAGCGACCTTGAAAACGATAGACACTATTATTTCAAGAACTATAAGGATAACGACAAACAGAGCATACCTGATTATTGTAGTAAGCAAATTATCAAGAATGTTATAAACAAGGTAATGCACACCGGCCTTATTATCTTCACCGGCAGCAAAGGCACGAACCAGGTCGTATACCTTGCCCAGCGATAGCTGAACCCTTTCTCCGAGGGATTCATAATCCTTTATTCCGGCTCTTTTGGCAAGTGCAGTGCTGAAGCCGTTAGTGAAAAAATCCTCTGACTGTTCTTTGACCTGTGCAGCCATTATTTCATTGCCTCCGGAGGAAAGAATTGCTCTTTCAAAAGCAGAGGGCAGACTGCCGGAGTCTGAAAGTACCTTTTTAAGCTGCTTATCATCAAGAGTAATATTGGCTCCCATTTCATTCAGCGCAGAACGAACCTCAGCAGTGATGTCGAAATTTTCAAGCTTTCCCAGCAGGGCGCTTTCAACTCTCGGAGCCAAGATGTTGCGGTAGGCGGGGCCGGCTGCCATATCTGAAACTATAAGCGCCACGACTACACAGGCTATAGTTCCCAGCAGCCTTAACACGCTTCTGACAAAGCCTTGTTTATAGCCGAAGAATGCTGTTAATGAAATTACGATCAGTACTGTAATATCAAGTGCTATAGACATAAATAATCCTTTCGATCAGGTCTTAAATACCAGCTTGCTGATTTCCTGCCTGTCAATAAAATAAGCTGCATTTTCACTGTACACAAAATCTATATGATCGTTGGATACAGCTGCCGTTGAAACAAGCTTGCCGTCAGGCGCATAGGCGTTAAGCTGAGAATTGCTCAAAACAAACGCCATATCGTCATAGCACCGCACACGAGTAATTTTGCCATCGCCCTCTATAACCTTTGGCTTTAAAGAGTAGCTGTCTCCGCCGAAAACAAATACGCTTGTGCCTCCGCTTATGTTATCACTGGCAATGCAGGCACAGTTCTGGCTCAGGTCAAAGGAGGCTGCGCTGTTGTTGAATTCATATGTATCAAGCGGCTGGCATTTAGTTGATAGCAGCCTGAGCATATTTTCAGACAAAGCCCAAATGTTGCCCTCAGATGTTTCGCAGGTTTTAATGACCATGCCCTCGATCGGGTCACTGTCAAATACTGATGAGCTTTGAGTAATATCTATTTTGTGGACAACTGAGTTCAGCTTACCCTCTGAGGCGCTGAAAGTTGTAACTATGATCCCGTTACCATCATTTGTAAAGCAGGCATTTGATACTCTGTCACCGTTAGTCCAATGGTAAAGGTCCTCGCCGCTCTTGTCATATACATTTATAGTTACAATATATTTGCTGTCCTCGGAAACGATCATAACATTGCCGTTTGAGGCAATATCTCCCAGCAGGATAGTATTGCTGAGTTGCTTTTCAAAAAGCACACCGCTCTTGTTGTATAGCTTAAAGCCTGTGCCGCCAAAGTCGAAGCAGAGCATCTTCTTGCCGCTGGTACGCACCTCCGGGCTGCCGCAGCCGTGATAGATAGATTCTCTCAGCTTTCCGTTTGTATCGTAGGTTGAAAGGTGACTGTTATCAACTGTGATAATGCTTCCGTCCAGACGGACTATTTGTTTGACCGTTGAATCGCCTGTGTCAAGCGGGAAATTACCGGCCTGCTCAGTGCTGTCGTTGACTATTGTTTCCCTTGGCTTTTCAAGTATTCCTTCCAGCTTAGGTATCCAAAGGTTCCTTGTAAAGAATATGCCGGCACCGAAAACAACAATCACTAAAAGTATAATCAGTCTTTTGATACGCTTTCTTGATTTTATCTTATTTCTCGCCCGGCGAAAATCCTCCATATCGAGGGCCTTTTCTTCTTGAGGCTTTTTGTTTGGTTTACTCTTTTTAGCGGAATCTGATTTTGTTTCATTGTGTTGTTCAGACTTTGGAGCAGGGGAGCTTTTAACTGCTCCAGAGGACTGGCTTTTTTTCTTTCCGTTTTTTTTCTTGCCATTGCTATGGCGCTCAGCATGAGCTTTTTTGCGTGCAGCAATTTCAGCTGACGATAAATTGATATTGCGGGTATGCTCTATCATCTGACGGCGCTGTTTAGCTTCGTCAACGTTATTATCCTCCGGCTCAATCATCACAGCAGAAGCTTCAGTGGCTTCTGGCTCCTCTTGCGGTTGTTCGGTAAAAATATCCAGTACCTCATCGGCACTAATCTCCGGCGGCTTATGCTCGTTAAATAAGTCAGCATCTTCGTTGTCAAGCTCGTCAAATATATTTTTAAGCTTTTTCTCTCCAGCAGGTTTATTCTGAGCAGAGAGTTCCTCGGCTATTTTCTCAAGCTCATCTGAGCCTTGTTTCATATCTTCGGAGTCAGCATTATTAAGCGTTTTATTATCTTCGTTATTCACATTCATCTTTCCTTTTGGTTTAATGTGCGGCTGATAATGAATCAGCTTCAAAGATCAGCCGGCTATTAGTAAAAGACTTTGTTTAAATACAGCCCCTGAGGTTCAACGGTTTTCCCTCCGAGGGTCCTGTCCCGCTGCCGGATAAGCTTTGGAATACAGCCTTGCGGCAGCTTCCCGTCGCCAATGTAAAGCAGAGTTCCAACCATTATCCTGACCATATTATATAGAAACCCGCTGCCTGAAACAGTGAACTTGACCAGCTCACCTTCTCTGGCAACATCAAAGGAGTATATTTCTCTTACTGTGTTTTCTTTGTCATTATCAGCGCTGCAAAAGCCCCTAAAGTCGTGCATACCTATAAAATCCTTTGCTTCATTATTGAGCAGATCGGCATCTATAGGGTGCCGCCAGCGCATGGCAGTGTCTTTGTAAAACGGATTTTTTATCCCGCTGTTATGTACGATGTACAAGTATTCTTTTCCCTTGCAGTCAAACCTCGCATGAAATTCAAGTGGCTTTTCTTCACATTTTCTTACTGCTATATCATCAGGGAGCTTATCGTTAAGGCCTCTGATAAGTCCTCGTGGAGGAATAGCAGTTGAAGTTGCAAAGGTCAAGCAATAAGTGTTTGCATGAACTCCGGCATCAGTGCGGGAGCAGCCGTTCACTGTGATTTCTTCGCCAAGAAGCTCTGAAAGCGCTTCCTCGACTGCCTGCTGGACAGTGTAGGCATTATTTTGTCTTTGCCAGCCATGATATGCTGCGCCGTTATAGGCAAGCGTTAAAAACAAGTTTCTCATATATTTATCCTGCGATGATATTTACAGCGATCACACCTGCAATGAATACTGCCACTATTAATGCAGCGATAAGATCAACCAAGTGCAGTTTGAGTTGCTTCATTCTTGTGCGTCCTTCGCCCCCATGGTAGCAGCGGCACTCCATAGCCATAGCAAGCTCTTCAGCTCTCCTGAAAGAGGATACAAACAGCGGGATAAGTATCGGCACCAAAGCCTTTGCTCTTTTGAATACAGATCCGGTCTCCATATCAGCGCCACGGGCTTTCTGAGCCTGCATTATCTTGTCGGTCTCTTCGATAAGAGTAGGAATAAAGCGGAGCGCTATAGTCATCATCATTGCCAGCTCATGCACTGGCACCTTGATCTTCTTTAACGGAGACAATAGCTTTTCCAAGCCGTCTGTCAGATCAATGGGCGATGTAGTATAGGTCAGCAGTGAGCTTCCGACGATAAGGCAGATAATTCTGATCGACATAAAAACTGCTGTATCAACACCGTCCTCGGTGATCTTGAATATTTTCCATTCCCAATATACATCGCCAGTTCTGATAAAGAGCAGATTCAAGATCGAGGTGAAGATAATGATCGGAAGAATGGGCTTCAAGCTCTTTAGTATCATTTTAAAGGGAATTTCCGAGATAACATAGCTCAGGATCGTAAATGCTATTCCGACACAAAGGCTGTAAATATTTCCTGCCAGAAACAGCATTACAATAAAGGCCACCGTAAGCAGCAGCTTTATTCGGCTGTCCATTCGGTGTATCGGGGAATTTCCCGGGAAAAACTGTCCTATGGTAATATCCTTCAGCAAGGCAAAAACTCCTTCATAAAAGCATGGCTATTTGTCCTTAGACTGCTCCTCTTGCTTTTCTACGTCTATAAACATCAGCACGAAAACGGCTATAAGCTGGAAAATCACAAATATCAGTCCTGCACGTTCCAAAGCAGTACATAGCAGTGAGCCGATAATAACACCTACTACAAAGAAGGCAATTATTCCGTAAAGCTTAAAAGCGGCTTTCAGATGCTCACTGTCCTTCTCAGTCAGGTAGAGTGAAACGTGCTCGGTGGCAGTTCTGAGATTTCCGGTACACATAGTTGTTGCAAAGCTAAGTGAGTGGACCTTTCTGAAGCTTTCGACCTGCAATGAGCAGACGAATGAGATCAGCGTGTTTGCTATCAGATCATAACCGCCGCCAATGGGTAGATAGGTGACAGCTCCAAGAACCACGGCTTCTATCAAAATAATGTGCTGACGCCAATGAAGGCTTGAATTAGCCAGCTTGATCCTCATTCGGTCAGCCAGAAGCACACCCACTACAAACATTAGGATCGGCATAAGATATTTGGCACATTCCAGCCAATCCCGCTCAAAGAAATTCATGCCTAAAAGAACGATGTTGCCTGTTTGAGCATTTGCAAAAACATGGCCCCGCACAAGATAGCTGTAGGCATCAAGGAAGCCGCCTGCTGAGGCGAGTATTGCCGCAACAAGGTAGGTTTCAGACATTTGCCTTTTACCTGTCACAGTGCTCCCTCCTGTCTATCTTTAAGCTTTTTAAGAAGCAGCTCGCTGCCGTAGCTAACAGTATAAACATCGTCATCTATCCCAAGCCCCATAGCTCGGAGCCGGTTGAAAACTCTCGTTATCTGCGGAACTGCCAGGCCCATTTGTTCCAGTTCTTCTGCCCTGTGGAATACATTCACAGGGGTGTCATAGCAGAAGATCTTAGCATTATTCATTACCAATATCTTTGAGCAATGCTTAGCCACGTCCTCCATTGAGTGAGAGACCAGCATTACGGTGTTTTTCTTTTCTTTATGGTAGTCACGAATGAGCCCAAGTATCTGTGAACGGCCTTTTGGGTCCAGGCCGGAGGCGGGCTCATCGAGCACAAGCACCTTTGGCTCCATAGCCATAACACCTGCGATAGCCACTCTGCGTTTCTGACCGCCTGAAAGCTCGAAAGGGGATTTTTCCAGCACAGAATCCGATAGGCCCACAAGCCTTGCAGTTTCACGAACTCGCTTGTCGATTTCTTCTTCACTGAGCCCCATATTTTTGGGGCCGAAGGAAATATCTTTATAGCAGGTCTCCTCAAAGAGCTGGTACTCCGGGTATTGGAACACCAGACCTACCTTAAAACGGATAGCTCTCAGCCTTGCTTTATCCTCCCAGAGCTTTTCGCCGTCGATATAAATGCTTCCGGAGGTGGGTTTCAGCAGACCGTTGAAATGCTGTATCAGCGTACTTTTTCCGGAGCCGGTGTGCCCTATAACACCGATGAATTCTCCTTCATCAATATCCAGATCAACATTATCTACTGCGACTTTTCTGAACGGAGTGTTTTCACCGTATATGTAGCTTAATTTTTCAGCCTTGATAACTGACATACCTATACTTTCCTTACTATATAATTGCTGCTTTTATGCAAGCTTTACTGCATTCAGGTTGATCTCGTGAAATTTTTCCGGTATCCGCTTCAGAATAGCATTTTTCAGTTCGTCAACAGTTATTCCCAAGGCACCTGACTTGGCAGCTGCCGCCAGAAGAGCGATATTCAGTACCTTACTGGAGCCGCATTTTTCGCAGATCCCGTCGCCGTCAATGACTATTAGATGTTCTACATTTTCATTAAGATATTTCAACGCCTTTGTACCATCGTAGGCAGAGCCGGTAAGTGAAGCAGTAACAGGCTTTACAGCTTTTTTGTTCACGATAACAGTTCCGCCTTTTTTCAGGTAGGATATATTTCTGACTGCCTCTGCGGGCTCAAAAGCGATTATGACATCAGCCGAGCCCTTTGGAAGCATCGGGGAGTTGATGTTTTCACCGGCGCGTACATGAGACACAACACAGCCTCCGCGCTGGCTCATTCCGATTGTTTCAGAGGTACGGACATTTTCTCCCTTTTCCATAGCAGCAAAGGCAATAAGCTTTGAGGCGAGCACAGTACCCTGTCCGCCAACTCCGCATAGTAATGTATTATTCATTTTGATCACTCCATTTAATCAGCAATAGCATTAACAGGACAAACCTGAGCGCATACTCCGCAGCCGTAGCAAAGGCTGCTCTCAATTGCCGGTTTGCCGTCGGTGAGCACGATAGCAGGGCAGCCAAGCTCTCTTATGCACTTTTTGCAGTTGATGCACTTGCTGCTGTCTATGTTAAAAAGCTTTTTGGGTTTGGTTACTGCTATGCAGGGCGATTTCATAATTATAGCCTTAACACCTTTTAGCTCAATAGCTTCTTTAACAGCAGCCTCAGCTGCGTTCAGATCAAGGGGGTCAACAGTCTTAACATAGCTGCACCCTACTGCGTTCAGTATCTTTTCAATAGAAACCTTTGCACAGAAATCACCCATCATGGTTACACCTGTTCCGGGGTGAGGCTGGTGACCTGTCATTGCAGTCGTTGAATTGTCCAAAACGACAAGAACAATATCAGTCTGATTATAAACTGCATTTACTACTCCGGTAATACCGGAAGCAAAGAAAGTGGAATCTCCGATAAATGAGAAATTGACAGTGTCCGGCTGAACACGGTGTATGCCCTGGGCAATAGTTACATCAGCGCCCATGCAAAGGCAGGTGTCAACCATATCAAGTGGCTGAGCATTGCCGAGGGTGTAGCAGCCTATATCTCCGGAGTAGACAGCCTTCTTGCCCTTAGTAGCTTGCTTGACAGCATAGAATGAGGCTCTGTGAGGGCAGCCCGCACACAGGACAGGCGGGCGGACAGGCATATCCGGCGGAGCAGGAAAGTCGGCCTGCTGATATGTAATGTCCAGAAATCCGGACAGAACATTCTTGACAGATTCAACTGTATTTTCACCTGCGGGCTGAACAGTACTGTCCAGCTTTCCTCTGATCTTTACATTCAGGCCATGTTTTCCGCAGATGTAGGTAAGCTCTTTCTCGATGACAGGGTCCAGTTCTTCAATACAAACGACCTCATCAAGCCCCTGCAAAAATTCAAGAGCAAGCTTTTCGGGAAATGGATTTGGAGTAGCAATTTTGAGAAGCTTATATTCCTTATCGACACCTTCAAGAGCTTCGCAGGTATAAGAATAGCTGATGCCATGGGTCGCTATGCCTTTTTTACCGCTGCCGGTAAGCTTGTTAAAGCGATACGAAGAAAATTCCTCACCGAGCTGGGGATTGCGCTTTTCTATCTTGCAGTGATTCAGGTAGCTTGTGCGTGGGAATATTACCCAACGCATAGTGTCTTTGACAAAGCCGTCTGGTTTGTGCGGCACAAAGCTATCCTTAACCTCTACATTAGCGCAGCCGTGACAGACGCGTGTCGTGGGGCGGAACAAAACAGGAGTGCCGTATTTTTCAGAGCATTCAAAGGCGTCCTGTATCATCTGATAGGCTTCTTCCGGTGAGGAAGGATCAAAGACCGGGAGCTTTGAGAACTGACCGAAATGGCGGGTGTCCTGCTCGGTTTGAGAGGATATAGGACCTGGGTCGTCAGCAGAAACTATGACCATTCCGCCCTTAACGCCCACATATGCCAGGCTCATAAGCGGGTCAGAGGCTACATTCAAGCCGACCTGCTTCATAGTCACTAAGCTTCTTTCGCCGGAATATGCAGCACCGGCTCCGACCTCTAAAGCTGCTTTTTCATTCACAGACCACTCAACATAGACTGAGCTGTCCTTATTATTTTTAGCTATGGTTTCAAGTATTTCAGTTGAGGGCGTGCCGGGGTATCCTGAAACTACATTGACGCCTGCGTGTAAAGCGCCAAGTGCGATAGCCTCGTTGCCCATAAGAAATCTTTGTGACATACTCATTCCTCCGAAAAAAATATACTATATTATTATAACACTAATCAAGTGCAAAGTCAACTATTATTTTATCATATCAAACATATATGATTTGAATGGCACTTACAAATTTATAAAATATTCATTTATAATGCAACATAAAACATTGCATTTTATTATATATGGTGGTATAATATAATATTATTATCACAA
>CADBTF010000022.1 GCA_902797485.1 uncultured Ruminococcus sp.
CAGGCGCTGCACTAAGTAACGCAAAGACACTTCTGCCGTGATACAGCAGAAGTGTCGGAATAAAAACTTCTTTATTGCGCCTGCGCCGAAGCGCTGCCTTGTCTGTAAAAAATCTTAGCCTATGAGCCAGTCATACATTTCCTTGTATTTTTCGGCGGAGGCCTGCCATGAGAAATCCTTGGTCATGGCACGGTATACCATTTTGTTCCAGCTGTCACGGTCACTTACATAGACTGAGTGGGCGAACATAACGGTATTGAACATATCGTGGGCGTTATAGTGGGTGAAGGAGAAGCCTGTGCCGGTGCCTTCAAACTGGTTGTAGGGCTGGACGGTATCCTTCAGGCCGCCGGTCTCGCGGACGATAGGCAGGGTGCCATAGCGGAGGGACATAAGCTGTGAAAGGCCGCAGGGCTCAAAGAGCGAGGGCATAAGGAATGCGTCGCAGGCGGCATAGATCTTATGTGACATAGCCTCGGAGTAATAGATATTGGCAGAGACCTTATCGGGGTATTTGCCTGCGAACCAGCGGAACATATCCTCATATTTCTGGTCTCCGGTGCCGAGTACCACAAGCTGGATATCTCTCTGGCAGAGGTTATCCATCATATAGCTGATAAGGTCAAAGCCCTTCTGGTCAGTAAGGCGGCTGACAATACCGATCATGAAGCGGTTGTCGCCGGAGCCGATGCCCAGCTCTGCCTGGAGAGCCCGCTTGTTTTCAAGCTTCTTTTCTATAGCGTTGGAGGCGTTATAGGTAAAGGGGATATTTGAGTCTGTCTCAGGGTTAAAGTCAACGTAGTCGATACCGTTTACGATACCTCTCAGGTCATGGGAGCGGGCACGCATGAGCCCGTCAAGGCCTTCGCCGTAGAAGGGAGTTTTGATCTCCTCTGCGTAGGAATCGGAGACAGTGGTGATAGCATCTGCATAAACAAGGCCGCCCTTGAGCATATTACCGTCGGGGCCCATAAGGAGCTTGTCGTAGGTGAAATAGTAATTTGAGAGGCCGGAGATCCTCTTGAAGACCTCAGAGTTATCGTTGCCCTGGAATTTCAGGTTGTGGATAGTCATGACAGTCTTGATGCCTCTGAAAAAGTCACCGCCCTGGAAGCTGTCGTTGAGGTAAACGGGGATAAGGCCGGTCTGCCAGTCGTGGCAGTGGATAATGTCGGGGCGGAATTCTATCACCGGCAGGGCAGAGAGCACTGCACGGTCGAAGTACATGAATTTTTCAATATCCCAGTGCCAGTCGGTGTAGGGCTTGGGGCCGGAGAAATACTCCTCGTTGTCGATAAAGTAGAAATGAACACCGTCATACTCCATTTCCAGCACGCCCACATAGCGGCTGCGACCGTTGAAATCCATATAGAAATGGGTCTTATACTGCATCATATCCTTCCATTTCTGAGCCATACACTCATACTTGGGGAGGATCACTCTGATGTCATACTGGGACTTATCGAAGCACTTTGGCAGAGAGCCGACAACGTCAGCCAGGCCGCCGGTCTTAATGAAGGGCACTACCTCAGACGAGGCATAGAGAATGTTTTTCATAGCACAGCTTCCTTTCGGTTTTTAATACGGGTCTGTATACATCTATATTTTATCACATTTTAAATGTTACGTCAACTGTTTTTTTCATTATTGAGCCAGTGCCGGCCCGGTTGACATAATTGCAGAAAAATGGTATTATATTTATAGCTTGAGACAGAGGTGATAGTATGAATTTTTTGCTTTGCGGTGATGAAAAGGCTCCGGCGGTGCTGCTCATTCACGGCGCAGCCAGCAGCGCTGAGCTTTGCTATGGCAGCCTTGGCAGAGCGCTTGCCAGAAAATACCGTGTTATTATGGCCTGCCTTGACGGGCATGACCCTTACAGCGAAAGCGCCTATGAATCGCTGGACATCTGCTGCGAAAGGATAGAGCGGTATATCTTCAAGCGATTCGGGGGCAGGGTGCGGGCCATAAGCGGCTTTTCCCTTGGGGGGACTGTTGCGCTGGAGCTTATTAAAAGAGGCCGCATCAAAACAGACCTGCTTCACCTTGACTCACCTATCTGCCTTGACCCGGGGCTTATGAAGATACCCTACACCATGATCTATTCCAAGGTGATAGACATTCTGCAAATGGGGCTGCGGCTGCCCACGATCCTTTCGGACGTTATTTTCGGCAAGGGCAACATGAGCTTTTACGATCTGCTTTATGAAAGCATTGATACCGCTGATGTTTCCCGTTCACTTACAGAGGCCTACGGCTATAAGCTTTCTCCAAGGCTGACGAGATTCAAGGGGCCGGTGGAATACTGGTGCGGCAGCAGGGAGGAATACAGCAAAAAGGCAGCAAGAGCCCTTGAGGAATATCTGCCGCAGATGAGGGTGCGGGTGTTCAAGGACATTGGCAAATGCCAGCTGCTGGACAAGCACAAGAAATTCTATTACAGAGAGCTCCGCAGGCTGCTGGCCTCCGGTGAGAGCAAAAAATAAACTGAAACAGAGGGAAATATCATGAGAGAAATAAATGTTGGTTTAGTTGAGGAAACTGTCAGGGAGCTTTGCATCAAGGCCAATCTTCTGCTGCCTGCTGACATGGAGGAATGTATAGGCTGCGGGGCCAAAGCGGAGGAAAGCCCGGTGGGCAGGGCAGTATTTGACGATATAATCGAGAATATCCGTGTGGCAAAGGAGGAGAATATCCCTATCTGTCAGGACTGCGGCATGGCGGTCATATTTATTGACATCGGGCAGGAGGTTCATTTTACAGGGGGTTCCCTGAGAGAGGCTATTGACAGGGGCGTTTCCAGAGGGTATACTGAGGGGCGGCTGCGCTGTTCCGTAGTCAGCGACCCTTTGGAGCGTGTAAACACCGGAGACAACACTCCGCCGGTAGTCCACACCCGGATAGTAGACGGTGAGGGAGTGCGCATTACGGTGGCGCCCAAGGGCTTCGGTTCAGAGAATATGTCGCAGCTCAAAATGATGACCCCGTCGGTCACAGTGGAGGAGATCATAGACTGGGTGGTGGGGGTAGTCGGCAAGGCCGGCTCAAATCCCTGCCCGCCTATAGTGATAGGCGTCGGCATAGGGGGAGACTTTGAGAAGTGCGCATACTTAGCAAAGAAGGCGCTTTGCCGGCCTGTCAGCGAGAGAAACCCCAAGGCTTTATACGCAGAGCTGGAGGCAAAGATGCTTGAAAGGATAAACCGTCTGGGGATAGGGCCTCAGGGCTTTGGCGGCACTCAGACCTGCCTTGCGGTAAACATTGAGCAGGCCCCCACACACATTGCGGGGCTGCCGGTGGCGGTGAATGTAGGCTGCCATGTTACAAGGCACGCATCAGCGGAGATATGACAAAGCATCGAAAAACAGCGCTCCTTGCAGGGAAGGCCTGCGGGGGCGCTGTTTATATTATTATTGACTGTCGGTGCGGAGAGGGCGGCTGAACTGCTTTTTGTTGCGGTACATAGCGGCATCTGCACGGTTGAAGACCGCAGAGGCGGTTTTGTCCTTATCCGGTATGAACACTGCCATGCCGCAGGCAACAGTCGGGGAGGAGGTGCCGATATTGGCTTTGACCTGCTCCTTTAAAGCCTTGATAAGGCTGTCACGGTTTTTGAAATCCTCCCCCTGGAGCAGCACTGCAAATTCGTCGCCGCCGATTCTGAACACAGGGCTGTGCTTATAGACACGGCAGATCATATTGCAGGCGGCCTTTAAAAACTCATCTCCCGCTTTGTGGCCGAAGCTGTCATTGATGCTTTTCAGGCTGTTGACGTCGCAGATCACTAAGGCAAATTCCGGCTTCCCGGAGGAAATCTCGGAGAGAGCGGAGATCTCTCTGTCCAGCTTAGCCTCTGCCTGTTCATAGGCGGCCTTATTCTTCACACCTGTCAGGCCGTCACGCTCGGCAAGGTCAATGGCGTTATCCAGAGCTTTTTCGTAGGCCAGCCGGCGGCGGGTCTGTTCGTCCACATTTCGCACACCGATAACGATATGCTTGGTATTCCTGCCGATAGCCCGGCAGGTCTTGAGGTTGTAATACAGGGGCTTGCCGTTAATGACAAGGCGGTAATCAAGGGTAAAGGTGCCGCCGTTGCGGACTATTTCAAGGAGGGTGTCCTTCTGGAGGGCATTCAGGAAGCGCTGCTGGTCGTCCTTATAGACAAGGGCGGCGCAGTTGGTGTGGGTGTCGGCAAAGAAATCATCGCCGGTGCAG
>CADBTF010000023.1 GCA_902797485.1 uncultured Ruminococcus sp.
CGTTTCAGCAGAGAATGCAAGGGAGTTTTTGCACCGTGCCGAAGCAGCCGGCGCAGCTGAAAGACTGCTCATCGGCGGCAAGGCAACTGTGACCTTGGAAGCAGCAGAGATATTCGCCGCCGCCGGGCTGAAGCTTATCGGCAACGAGAGCCAGACCGTCGGCCCGGAGGACGCTCCCAAAGCTGTTCATTTGGCGCTGCTTGGGGCAGAGGTGGTCCTGCTGGAAGGGATACGGCTTAGCGGCGTTAAGGAGGGAAAATATTTCCTTATGGCTCAGCCCCTGAACCTTGGCGGCAGCGACGGCTCACCATGCAGAGCAGTTTTAGCAGACCTAAAATAAAAAAGACTTGAATTGTACCCGAATCTGTGGTATAATATACCTGACAAAAAATCTTGGTTTGAGGGAAGTTGCAATGAACAAGCTTGAGGTGCTAAAGGAATATTTCGGCCACAGTAGTTTCAGAGAGGGCCAGGAGCAGCTGATAGATGCTATCCTCTCAGGACGTGATGTGCTGGGAGTAATGCCTACAAGCGCCGGAAAGTCTGTCTGCTATCAGGTGCCCGCACTGATGCTTGAGGGTGTATGCATAGTCGTTTCGCCCCTTATATCCCTGATGAAGGATCAGGTCAATTCTCTTATCCAGTCAGGGGTCAGGGCCGCTTATCTGAACAGCTCCCTCACTCCGCAGCAGTATGAGTTAGCTATTACTAACGCTTCAAGAGGTGTCTATAAGCTCATCTATGTGGCACCGGAAAGGCTCTGCACACCGTCATTTCTGAATTTTGCTCGAAACGTCAGGCTGTCGCTGGTGGCTGTTGACGAAGCCCATTGCGTTTCTCAATGGGGGCAGGATTTCCGGCCCTCTTATATGAGGATACCTGAGTTCATGGCGCAGCTCGGCTACCGCCCTCCACTTGCAGCCTTTACCGCTACGGCAACAAAAGAAGTCAAGACGGATATTGCAGCTATGCTGGGGCTTATGTCTCCGCTGGAGCTGACTACCGGCTTTGACAGAAAAAACCTTTTCTTCTCAGTGGTGAAGCCCAAGGATAAGCTGGCCGAGACCATCAAGGTGATCGAACGCAACGAGGGCAAGTGCGGCATCATCTATTGCTCCACCCGAAAAACAGTTGAGGAGGTCTGCGAGAAGCTGAACCGCAAGGGCTACTCCTGCGGCAGGTATCACGCCGGCCTGAGCGATGAGGAACGCCGCAGCACTCAGGACGATTTCATTTACGACAGGATCAGATACATAACCGCCACCAATGCCTTTGGCATGGGGATAGATAAATCCAACGTGGGCTTTGTGGTGCATTATAACTGCCCCAAGAATATCGAGAGCTATTATCAGGAGGCAGGGCGTGCCGGCAGAGACGGCTCTAAGGCTGAGTGTGTGCTGCTTTACAGCCCAAGGGATATCAAGACCAATGAGTTTTTGATAGACCAGGGCAGCGATAACCCTGACCTTGACCCAGAGACCGCCGCCGCTATCCGTGAAAGAGACTATGAGCGGCTGCGGCAGATGTCCTACTACTGCACCACCACCGGCTGCCTGAGAGAGTTTATCCTGAAGTATTTCGGAGAAGCCAATGCAGTCGGGTACTGCGGGGCCTGCTCAAACTGTCTGACCGGCTTTGAGGAAAAGGACGTCACCGTTGAAGCCCAGAAGATACTTTCCTGCATTTTCAGGATCAAACAGCATCACGGCTATGCAGTGGGTGCCGGCACCGTCACAGATGTACTGCGGGGCTCAAAGAGCGAAAAGATCATGTCTAAGGGAATGAACAACCTCTCTACCTACGGCATCATGCAGGAAACACCCTCCAGGAAAATACGCCTTATCATCAATCAGCTTATCAGCGACGGCAATATCCGGGTAGACGGGGAGTATAATGTGCTGGTGCTGACAGGCAAGGCCAAGGGCCTGCTTATGGGCGGCGAGAAGCTGGTGATGAAGCTCCCGAAGGCCCCGCAGAAGGAAAAAACCAAGCCCGCCGCCGGAGGGATATATTCTATCGACGGGGAGCTCTTTGCCCGGCTCAAAGCAGTCAGAGCAAAGCTGGCAGCAAAGGAGCATATGCCGGCATATATCATCTTCACCGATACCACCCTCAGAGACATCTGCGCCAAGTGCCCCAGAAGCAAGGAGCAGCTTATGGATTGCTCCGGCATAGGGCGCTCAAAGGCGGAGAGGTACGGCCAAAGTATTATTGATACTCTCAATGAGTATTTCTCTGAAAAGGGTGAGGACTATCAGTCGTCGCTGCTGGAGAATATGCAGCGAGCAAAGCAGGCAGGAGACGGCTCTATGCTGTTCAAGCTGATAGCCTTTAATCAGGGAAAGCTTTCACCGGCAGAGGAACCTCTGACGGTATCTCAGTTTTGCGACAGGCTGCTGAATCAGCTGAAGATCTCAGCGGAAAAAAAGCGCCTTACCGCCGTGCTGGAGGGCTGGCTGATAGATAACAGGTATCTTATAAAGGATATAGATTCAGGAAAGCTGCGTCCGACTGCTCTTTCAGACAGTATAGGAATAATAGAGCTTGATAAGATCTCCCAGAGAGGAACAGAGTATAAAAGCCTTGTGATAGCACCAGAGGGGCAGAGCTTTATAATTGAAAGGGTAAAAGATATTTTTAATGTAAGGAGTTAGGCTTATGGCAAACAAACCGCCCCCCCACTCCGGACATAGAAGCAGAATGATGGCCCGTTTTGAGAGCGACCAGCTCCTGATAGGTTTTTCAGAGCATGAGATATTGGAAATGCTGCTTTATTACTGTATCCCAAGGGCAAATACAAATGAGCTCGCTCACAAGCTGATAGGCAGGTTCAGATCACTCGACGGAGTGATGTCCAGCTCCCTGGAGGAACTGGAAGCAAGCGGGCTTGTCACCCGCAGGACAGCCTTATCGCTGAAATATTTCTATGCCGTGAGCGGCATTTTACAGTGCGGCAGCCGAAAGGGAATAAGCATTTCTGATATGCTTGATGTTAAAGATCTTGTTTACAGCTATTTCAAGGACCAGCGCCGGGAGTGCTGCCGAATGTTTGGGATAAATGAAGCTAATACCCTTGAAGAACCTTTGACTTTAAGCTACGGCGACGAGGCCGCTGTTGAGGTGGAGGTCAGGGAGCTGCTTTCCGCAGCCTTTAAGCTCAACTGCAAGCGGATACTCATAGCTCACAATCACCCCTTTACAAATGCGTCACCCTCGAATACAGACATAGCAGTGACAGAGCAGTTCAGGCAAAGGCTCAGCGATAACGGCTATGAGCTGTTCGACCATATTATCATAGGCCAGCTTGATATGTTCTCTTTCAGGGAAAACGGGCTGCTGATCAATTCGATGTTTTGAAATTATCCGCAGGCAATGCGGTTTAAGGAGGAATTTATATGCCATTTATCAATGTAAAAACCAACACCCCTGTTTCTGACGACAAGAAGCAGAATATCAAGTCAAAGCTGGGGCAGGCGATAACAACTATCCCCGGCAAGAGCGAAGCATGGCTCATGGTAGGCATTGAGCCGGAGTATGACCTCTGGTTCAAGGGAGACAAGTCCCCCGCAGCTATGGTAGAGGTCAGCGTTTACGGCGGAGCCTCCTCCGGGGCTTTTGCAAAGCTCACCGGAGAGATAAGCACCATCCTGGGCGACGAGCTAAGTATACCTGCCAACCGCATCTATGTGCGCTACGGCTGCACCAACGATTGGGGCTGGAACGGCTCGAATTTTTAATAGTGTCATAAAGGCAGCACTGCACAGCTTTTTGTGCGGTGCTGTTTTTTTACAGTTTATTATTGATCTGTAGCTTATGCTGCACTTCCTCTGAACAATGTAGTTTATACTACAGTTCAGGAAATAATTGTCTATTGTAATTCCCTGAAAGGTGTGTTATTATATAATCACAGAAGGAAAACAAAAACAAACCTACAAGGAGTTTTCAAAAATCAGAGGAGGACGATTAAAATGGTTATGAACAAGACATGGAAAAAGGCAGCAGCATTCGCAATGGCACTGGCTCTTATGGGCGGTGTGATAGGAGCAGCAGGGACCACAAGCAGCATGATAAAGGCAAGCGCTGCTGATGAGGAGGTCATCACGACCTATACTGTAACACTCACCTGCAATGAGGAGGGCGGCTCAGTTCTCGTGGATAAGACATCTGCGCAGGCTAAGGACACTGTTACAGTTACTGCTATCCCGAATGCGGATTATGTAACATCTAAGGTCACCCTGAACGGCGATCAGATCGCAGTAAACGACATGGGAGTTTACGCTTTTGAAATGCCCGCACAGGATTCTGTAGTAAACGTAGAGTTCGTTAAGCAGGATACCGATTTCTACAGTATTGAGGGCATCAGCAACGGCGCAGTTTTAGTTGAGGTCATCGACCTTGAGAACAAGATCTTAAAGATCACCCCGGAGCCTGCCGAAGGTTATGTGCTTGGCAAGGTAACATTAAACGGCGATCAGGTGGCTATCAACGACCAGGGCGAGTACATGGTACAGTCCACAGGAGAGAAAATGGTCATCTCCGCTGAGTTCGTAAAGGCTGAGATCTTCACCGTTGCAGATGATATTAAGAACGGCAAGGTAACTGCTGAGGTCATCAATGACGGGACCGGCACAGCAGTTAAGGTAACACCGGTCGCTAACGAGGGCTACAAGCTTGCTAATGTGACCTGCAACGGCGATCAGGTAGCTGTAAATGACAAGGACGAGTACGTTATCGCTTATATGGATAAGACCTTGAACATCTCCGCTGAGTTTGTAAAGGCAGAAGCTGCCGAAGCTGACATCTACAAGATCGCAGACGTAAAGAACGGCAAGCTCACCGCTGAGATCATTAAGGAGGGCGACTCCATTGCAGTTAAGGTAACACCAGTCGCTGACAAGGGCTTCAAGCTTGCAAAGGTGACCTGCAACGGCGATCAGGTAGCTGTAAACGACAAGAACGAGTACCTCATCGCTTACATGGGCAAGACCCTTAACATCTCCGCTGAATTTGCAGCAGAAGCTTCCAAGACCGACAGCTCCCCCAAGACCGGAGCAGCCGCAGCAGGCCTCAGCATAGCCGGACTTGCCGTAGCAGCAGCAGCCCTTAGCTTCAGAAAGAAACAGTAATATAATCAAAGCTTTATCCGAGCAGCCCGTAAAATGCGGGCTGTTCTTTTTTGCTTCCGGTACTCTCACCGGGCCGAAAAAGCCCCGAAGCGTTCAAATGCTTCGGGGCATGATCGTTATATATTATCGTTTACTGTACAGCCGAGCTGACCGCCTGCCCCAGCTGCAGGGTGATGAACTCTCCCTTTTCGCAGATGCTTTGTTCGCAGTCACAAAGCAGCAGGCCGTAGATGATGTTGTTGTAATAGACCGGAAATACAATAGTGCCTATGCTGTCATGGGGCAGCTCATACCGGGTAAAAATATCATTCAGCGAGCACAGCTGCCTGCCCCAGCGTGGCCTCGCTTGCACCTATTGAAGAAAGAGTAGGCGTCAGCTCGCTGGACATTCGGGTGTTGTCAAATCCAAACACCATAATATCCTTGCCGGGCACCAGCCCCCGCTCCTGCATGACGATATAAAGCGCCTTGGCAGCCGCACATATTTGAGTTCTCATAAGCCGAAAGCTCCCACTTGACGCAGTTGGAATAGATCATCGAGCGGGCTATGCAGGAGTAGCCGAATATGGTCTCTGCCTTTTCAAATTTTTCTATCCGCCTGAAAAGCGAGCGGTTGTCGGCAATTACCTTTCTGTCGTAGATAAATGCGCTTTTCAGCTTTTTGCCCACTGTCATATTATGGTTGGCGTTTATAAGCTCCCTCTTTGAGGAGGTGTCCTCGTCCGGGTGGGAGGAGTAGAGAGGAGCATTTGTTTTGTCGTTCCGGTCAAAAATATCGCTGATGCTCTGGTCGTCAGAGAAGCGCACAAATATTGGGATATCGCTTGTATCAGAATAAAGCACACCGGGGAATGTCTCGTTGCAGCATTCCACAAAGCTGTATACATCAAGATATTTTCTTGTGAGGAAGGTCAGCATAAGCTTGGTGTCATGGTCAATGACAGCCTGCTTCACATTCTCCGCCAGCACTCCTTATTTTCCTGAGCCGCCCCATATTGCCCGAATAAACCAAAAGGCTCACAATATACCGTTTTTAATTATATCACAAGCAAATGTGCATTGTCAATAAATTACAACTGGTTTTGTATATAATATATTA